>JABBNY010000169.1 GCA_019352095.1 Acidobacteriota bacterium | reverse complement strand
GAGGGAGAAGATGTTCGAGTCGCTCAAATCTCCTGAAGCAAGCCAATTCGGACTCTCTGAAGAGATTGGGATTCACGCTCCTGGCATCATCGGTACACCAATAGCCATCTATCGCTGATCGGGCTTAAACAAGTTTCGACTACAACGGTTCTTGCAAACGAGGGTTTCTGATACTCGGGCACCGAATGGCCCGTCGGAGGACCAATAATTCTTAGGTACCGAGACGATGACGAGTTGGCGACGCGCATCACTCTGTGGTCTAGACACTCGCGCTGAAGTGTCGCAAAATACCGATATCGGCACAAGTGCAACAGGCCGACGGCTGGTCGTGCCACGTGACGTTCGGGTCTACCCTAAATCGATCAGTATCCACTTTGAACTTCGTAAGTCTTGGAAGTTCGAGTACTACATGAACAGGCGAAACGGATACGACCGATTCGGATCGAGCCCTGGCATCCTCTTCACGACATCAGCTAGGACCGACGCATAATGGATGGTCGTTGGCAGCCGGTCGTACAGTCCGTCATTGTTCCAATTCATTTTTGTCAACCCGAGAATCTCTTGGCAAAAGACCTGGGCCTCGCCTAGACCAGCCCACCGTCGAATGAGGAGCGGCTGCGGAATCCCTTTCTTTTCTTTAAAGTAACTGCCGCGCTCGCTGATACTCGGCGCATTTCCTTGTGTCCACAAGAGCACTTCATTCTCGCCCAGGTGCACAATACTTCCCCGATGCACCGGATAGCCGTCAGGCGCACCCTGTCTGAGTGGGGGTCGTGGAGCAACAATCCGAATTCCCCGCCAAGCGGTATCTTGCTGGATTTGAAGAAGCTCTATGTCTGAAACGGAACCCCAAGCATCAAAACATCCTTCAACCTCAAGAGATGTGAACCGGGTTGTCTTATGTACTACCACTCGCTCAGGCACTCTTCCCGAATGCCTTCGTTGGTAGAGCGCGAGCGATCTTGTCATGACCGCTCGCATCTGTTCCCGATCGAGGAAGGGGTTTTTCCCTTCCATCCGAACTCGTGATGAGTCCGCTGGGTACGTTAAGAACTCTAAGCCCGTACCTTCTGCGTCAAAGACTTGACTGCAGCACGTAACGAAACGCTGGCTAGACGGCTGGGCCCTTAGGGCGTAACTGAGGCCGATGTATGCAACGCCAGGGTCGCTATCGCGAAGCTTCCACGGTATTCCACCAGCCTTCGTGTAAAGCGCAATTCCAATACGCCAAGCAACGCTGCACCGATCCGGGTAAGAAAGAGCCCTGTCATCACGAACCAATTGGCTCGCAATACTTGCGTGGGCTGCCGTCGCCTTAAAGAAGTGGTGGAGATTAAAGTCAGCCCCCGCCTCTCCGTAAAACCCACGCTCCCAACGAACCGGAACGTATACCAGAATGACATCAAAGGCGCTATTGGAACTCGATAACTGCCTAAGAGCGTCAGCTAAGGCGTCGGCAAGTTCACGTTCTGGATACGAACTTTGTCGGACTCGATCGTCTAGGTCTACTGGAAGTTCAACATGCGCCTCAGGTTTTGCAAGTTCAATCTCTACCCCAAAGACCTCTTTGAAGCCGGGATACTCAACGAGATACTCCCGACGCTCTCGAGGCGAATGTTTTAGTCGCAGTTCTCCAACGAGCTTCGCTAGGACTCCGGCCTCTCCGTAAGGACTGATCGTGCCAATTCGAATCACGGGTAGGTAGGACGCGAGGGAACGGGCAGTGTAGGGACCATTTGCAATAAGACCTCGAAGGGGGTGTCGATCGTACTTCGTGGCATCAATAGGATCGAAAGCAAGTTCAGGCTCCGACAGGACTCGGAAGTCGGGAAACTGGGAGTCTCGGGGCTGCACATTGTTACGAGTCATGACAGTGCCCTTGAGAAAACATTTGTATGCCCAATCGTGAATTGAGCGTCAATGCCCTCGTCGGGAGAGATTCCGTATGCCGAAAGATTTCGCACTGACTGCCCATCAGTGAGGATGTCCCTCCAGGCCACCACTAGTTCGTTCCACGCTTTGTTATAACGGGTGGCAAGACGTTCCCGGGTGAACTCCTTTGCGCTTGCAAGAGCAACTGGATCGTCGCTTCGTTCGAACCACACGGTCGGCTCATACAGTAGCCAAAGCTTCCCGTAACGAAACTCAAGGCGCAAACGAATCGCCTCGCACCAGTCAATTCCAGAAATCTTGCCTCCAGTTCCCTTTGCGGCCTTCTTCAGAGCTTTGAGCGAATCACCCTGGAATGCTGGATCAGCTATTAGAAGCAGGTTCCTGCCTTGCCTCAAAAGCGATACTCCGTTCGATCGAGATAGGGCAAGCCCTACGGCATCGTAAAGCAGAGATTGATCCTGGGAGTGGTCCTTCTGGAGGGCGCCAGCGGTGATTGGAGCAACATCGAATTCCTTGATGTCGTGGGGAGCGAAAGCCTGTCGTAAGTCCGAGTCCCTACCGAACGCAATTACTCCATCCGAGCGTCTAGTTGCGATCACGTCAACCCCAGTAGAAGCTACCGCCGCTCGGACCTCCACGGTTCCCCCAATATTTACCTCAATGCGCCTGCAGAGAGTGGGGTAATCGAGAATCGGTAGCCCGTTGAAGCGAATGATTGGCCAACCAATTCCGTGGCTCGGAGCGATGAGTGGTGAGGACCTTCTTGCAGATTGCCCTCTATCGAGATGCTGGGCATAGATAGCAGGAACATCTATTAGATCGAGGAGTCTGCCAACAAGTTCGTCAAAGGTTCCTGCTTGAACTAATTGGGCATCTACACCATGGTCGATGGCGCTGGCAATAAAGGCACTGACCTCGGGCAACGGCGGATCTGCGCCATAGTGGCACCAATAAAGGCCGGACGGGAACGGAGACGAGCCGTCAAGACTCTCCTCCAGTGCCGACATCACCGACTCATCTCGCCCGCTGTAGCCAGCAACAATCAGGCCGTAACGCTGAGCAGCTGACGCAAACGCGTTCCTGAGCTGCACGTCTTGGGCAGCCAACTCATCGCTCGTGTTCTTCAAACGGTCGGATTGAAAATCTCCATGCAACTTAACAAAAAGAGGCCAGCGCTCTTCATTCAAAGCCTGTATGGCACGATCAGCAAGGTCAGGTTCGGCCACTGTCAACTTCTTAGCCGATTCGTAGATTCGTGCGGCCGCGTCCTCAATCATCCCATCAAAATTCGTTGTCCGGACAAGCCGACACCGATCTAAAGCCATCAGTACTGCCAATGCGAAGTGACCAAATGAAGGAGAGCGACCAGAGATCACCTTCTCGATATGCGACCGGCGGTCGGAGGGAAACGCCATTGCGGCCTCGAAGAAGGCCGAATAGTCCCCAGGCTCTCCAACAGTGGGGAAACGAGCGTCACCGTCAAAATGGGCATCGATGCGTCGCCAGACAGCTGGTTCCCCCAGCTCAAGCGATTGCCGAGGTGTACCACTTTCCGAACAAAAGAGTTGTATTTTGAACTCTTCGACCATCTGTGACGCAGTTGGGATACCCGAGGCGGCAGAAGCTCCCGCACCTAGGAGCCACATCAGCCGAGGACTCCGGTTTGCGTGCAACCGAACGAGTTCTGCAACTTCCAACAGGGGGCGGGATGCAGCTTTGCCCATCTCAATTGCAGGTCCAGTCGCCATCGGCTGGGTACGCGACGTATCCATTAGTCGGTCAACTCCACCCAGCCTCGGGTGAGCTTGACCCTTCCTGCAGACTGCAGCAGTGGACGTTGTCTATTGAGAGATTTGTTGTCACTATGGCGGCTTTCTTGCAAAGGCTACCCTCAAAGAGGATCGCCCAGTGGCTATGCCCAATTAGGTTCGGTGTCGCTCACCTCAGAATTGATCAGACCCATTTCCGACTTCTCGTCCTAGCTGCCATTCGTGTGGTCGGCTCACTTTCGCGATGACATTACGACATGGGCACGAAAGACTTCTCGATTCGAATCAATCGTGATATTCGACTCTGTGACATCCCAAAGAAGCAGAGCATTGAAACCAGAAGCGCGCTCGTATGCCAGCAAAATTAGAGCGTCGGCGGCTGTCGTAGACCAGAACAGTGTCCCCTTATCGAACTCAGTACCAAACGGAACTTGGTTCAATTCAACGTGCTCAAATCGTTCAGGTTGGTCGTTGAAGAAGCACTCACTGGCAGTGTCGTACAGCGTTCCGGCGAGTTCAGGCGTGATTACCAAATTCACCATCGTCATGTTGGCCAAGCTCCATTCCCATTACGTAGCACCGAATTTGTCAACGATCTAACTTCTTGCGAATGATGTGGCCATCGCCTCCACCATCCCATCGTCAGTGGATGTGACTACTTCGGAGTCTGCATCCGTGCATTTACAAAACTGCGACAAGCAGGATTCCGTGACTGAAAGAAACCTGACTGACCCTTGAAAGATTCAAAGGAGGCTTCGGCCGTGACCAATCTGTGACCACGGCCTAAATCCAACAGAACGGCCGGTGCTTTCGCACCGGCCCTGATCTGCACTTCCTTGGTGGCGGGGGCAAGATTTGAACTTGCGACCTTCGGGTTATGAGCCCGACGAGCTACCAGACTGCTCCACCCCGCGATGGGTAGTTACAGCATAGTTGAAAATTGATCCCATCATTCCCGATCGCATCCAATCACGACACTTCCCTTCGCGAATTTCTCCGGTCCGGAAATTCGAAAGACGAATCACCGCTAGTTGGGCCGCCCGCGCCCCTCACCTCAACGACGAATCCACCCGCGCTACGTGGCTCGAAGCGGCCTTTGGCTCTCAACCGTTGCTGGTGGTTCCGGCAGCAGTGAGAGCGGTTTGGGCCAGCTGCAATTGCCGGTTCATCGCGTTCACGTCGGCTTGATACGTACCGAGGTCGCCCGCAGTCAGCGCGGCCTGCGCACTGCGATAGAACGTCGCGGCCTGTTTGAGGTAATACGCCGCGTCGTGGCCACTCGAACCCGTGCCTCCACTATTAGGGGGCGGCGGTCCGTTCGAACCAGAGATACTGGCACCGAGCACCTGGGAGAGCGCGCTCGAAATAGTGGGGGCGATCGCGACGTCCTGGTTGAAGACTGCAATCACGTAGCGAAGTTGTGGCAAGGGGTTCGATGAGCTTGAGACGTAGAGTGGGCGGATATAGAGGACGCTCTGGTCGAGCGGCACCATCAAGATATTGCCCAAGAGCACGTTGGAGCCGTGCTGGTCGAGCAGGGTGATGTTCGAGCTCACCTCGGAGGTCTGTTGAATGGCCGAATCGGCCTGCACGGGTCCGAGCACCGACGTCCCTCGAGGCGTCTCGTAGAGGTTCAATTGACCGTAATCGTTTGGATCACTCGTAGCGATCATGAAAGCGGTGAGACCTTGGACCGCCGACGAGTTACCCGACGGCACGAACGCGATGGATTCGAGCAGTTGCTGGTGGTTGGCCTGGGGCAATGAGCCCACCTGGAGCAGCGGACTCATTGGTGCCAGTGTGGAAGAGACGATGGTCCCCGCCGCGTTGGTGACCGCTTTGGAAGAGAGTGCGCTGCTCGGAGCCCCGGCGCCCGTGGTCGGCGAGATCTGCCAACGGTCCGAGGCGGTGTAGAAGGCGGTCGCCGACGTGATGTGGTAGCGACCGAGGGTCCCGGCCTGCACCGAGAAGAGGTCCGACGGGTAGTGCAGGTGCGTGCGGATTGACGCGGGCATCTTTGACATCGGCAAGAACATCTTGGGGAAGGCCGCTTCGTACGCCTTGATGATCGGATCGTGCGGGTCTGCTACGTAGAAGCTCATCTTGCCGCTGTAGGCGTTGACGACGACTTTCACCGAGTTGCGGATGTAATTCGTGTTGTAGGGGATGTTCCCTTGGTTCACGCCGAGGTTGTTCGTACTCTGGGAGTAGGGGTACTGACTCGAGGTCGTGTACGCGTCAAGCACATACTGCACCGACCCG
>JABBNY010000168.1 GCA_019352095.1 Acidobacteriota bacterium | reverse complement strand
AGGCAGGGGCCTGCAAAGCCCCGTACTCCGGTTCGAATCCGGACGCCGCCTCCAGAAATGAGACTGTGTTGCCCCTGCTTTTGCCCCTGTAATTTTCTTGGGGCAAAAGCAGGGAAAACAAGCCCTTTTGGCGATCGAGGTTGAAGGCGCAATCCGGGGCGTTGAACCTGATTGCGTCAGAGTTCATTCTTGCTAGATCAAGTGACACATTAGTACGGGGCGCTGTGAGCCCCGTACTAATGAGTGAAAGACCAAGAAAATTATGGCTTGTAGTTGTGCTGCCACGGTCCTTGCACCTGAAACTTCGCTTATCGACCTTTGACATGCATTCGGTAGCGCTTCGATTGTTAGGGGCCTGTGGTCGCCGCACGTCAAGAACGATGGCCCAAGCGATCAACATTTCGATCCCGGGACGGAAATCTAGAAAACTTTGCCGTTCTGCGCATGAAAGGATCTTCGAGTCGAAATCGAGCAACGTGTCACCAACGGTGCCGGTTTAATTATGTGATCATTCCTTCGCCCACTAGGCCACTTAACTTGCGCACACGCGGCCCAGAGGGGAGAGAGCATTGTTGCAAAGCATGCCTCGAAGGGGAATCTGGTCCTTATCGTTTCCTTATGTTTTTGGAGGACTGACCACCCACTTTTGTTAAACTTCTGGCCAATTGCCTGTTGGACCAGTGAAAATATGTACGTGCGGTGCAAACGGAAGGGGCCAAAGCCCAATGACGTCGGAGCCATTGAACGCTGCGGAACCCGTAGCCTTTGCTGCTAAGCATTATTCCTCATTCAATATTGATCGTCCGGATGAACTGCCACGAAGCGGCTTTCGCTATTGGCACTTTGCGGGGACTGACGAGACTCACCCGGGCATTTTGAACGAAGCGCGCCGTCTACACGGCGAGGGTTATCACTCAGCGGGACTCGTCAATGAGTTGGCGATCGACCGCAGTGGGCGGATGGCGCCCACCGTGGACAAGACCCTCGGACTGCCGTGTCGCTATTACGTGGCGGTGGACCCCGAAGAGACCAGTAGCCGATCAACGGCCAGAAAAGTTCTCACCGATTCCAGTGATGACTATTTTGGCCTTCCCGGAGTTCGGCTGTGTCATGACCACCTGCACCCCAGTGGTCTTCACCGATTGCGCCAACATCGAGACGTTGGCCCGGTTGTCGAGATATCAGCTCTCGCGAGATCGGACGGGGCCGGAGCCGGGGGTGTTCATGAGATTATTTGTCGCATGCTGATTGAAGGAATTTCGGACAACGAACTGTGGTTCACCGCCTTGGTGCCGTCCACCCTTCGACAACTTCAGCTGCGATACGGGCAACATAGTTGGCAGGTTATCGGCGACGACGTGCCGGTGGAGGACGAGGGCGTCATTGCGGGAGTCCATCTTCGACCCGTCGTCGTCGAGCCCTCACGGGTGATCAACACAATGCGCCAAGAGGCAGACCAGGTTGATAGCGTGCGCATGAGGGACCGCCTACGCCGCGAAGTAGATCATTTCGAGGAAGTTCGTCTTGAAACCATGCGCGGCAACTTGTCCAACGTGGATCGTTCGGTTAGCGATGAATGAGGATCCGACGCCCTCCTCACCTCTTTTTGACACTGGGATGGTTCAGTGGTCCCCACCCCTTGCGTACCAGGCCGGAAGCGACAGCGATATGGCTCGACTTCGCGAGTTAATCGGAGGGGGCCGAGTGAGTCAATTCATCGGCGCATCGGAGTCGAACGTGGGGCTACACCGGATCGTCGGCTCCAACATTCTTTCCGCTCTAGACATCGCCTCAAGCCACGACAGCACCTTCTTCTACTTTCCTTGGTCCGGCGAGGTGATCGAGTATCCGTCGATCCATGAGTTCCGCCGAGCCCGCACGGATCGCAATCGCGACCTCATCACCAGTGACGAGCAGGACGCCCTGCTCAAAGTCACCATTGCGGTCTTCGGTCTCAGCGTGGGTAGTAACGTCGTCGAACGCCTCGTGACGGGCGGTATCGGAGGCCACTACATTCTCGCCGACATGGACGCGATCGAACTCACCAATCTCAACCGCATCAGCGCGACGTATCGACTGGTGGGAGAGTCGAAGGTGGACTGGCTGGCCAAGCGAATCAGCGAGATCGATCCCTACCTTCGACAACATCACTTACCCCACGGCGTGACGGCGCAGATCCTTCGTGACTCACTTCCGACGCTTGGCGCGCCGGCAGTTCTCGTGGACGAGGTGGACGATTTCGCGGTCAAGTTCGCCATTCGCGATTACGCCCGGGCGAATCGCATTCCCGTCGTCATGGCGACCGACGTGGGTGACACCGTCATCTTCGACGTGGAGCGACACGATTTGCCGGGGGGAGCCAAGATGTTCGGTGGCCGACTGAAGGCGAAGGATCTGGATCTACTCGCGAGGGGAGACATTGAGCCAGAACACCTGAAGCGCCTCTTTATTCGTACCATCGGGCCCCGCCATATCACGACCCGGTTGGTGAATTCGGGACTTGATATCGGGACGCGTCTCTCGGGTATGCCGCAGCTGGGCACGACGGCGTCCATGGCGGGCAGTGTCACCGCGGTGGGTCTGCGAGAACTCCTCCTCGGACGTCGGATGCCCAGTGGACGATACGTCGTCTCACTCCCGAAGTCTCTCCACCTGCAGCGCACGGCTACGGTTAGAGAAGGCCTGCACGCGCTGCGACGACTCATCCGATCGAAGTAGCGGCGCGGGTCGGCACGTGAAGCCACTAGCCATTGCCCGACTCGTGCGCGACCGACGCGCGACGCGCAGTCGATTCACCCAACTATTCGCGTTGAGCGTCATCTTGATGACGGTACTCAGTTTGAATTACGAATTGGTGCACGGCCCCGCTCGTTACCTCGACGAGGTCCGCGCCACCGCGTGGGTCACGATGCCGGCCAACGACAACTTGATCGCCAACTCCTACTTCACGGAGTCGACGTTGAACAAACTGCAACGTAGTCCAGGAATCACCTCAGCCGATGGGGTGTTCTTGAACTACACCTCCATTCGAGGCCCCCGTGCGTCGATCAGCGGCATTGCACTGTCCTACAACCCCACCGGCATCACGGCGCCACGACTCTCGGCCGGCCACCAGGCCAACAAGCCTGGCGAGACCGTGCTCGACACCTTGTTGCCGAGTCGACTCGGGGTCACGCTTGGGGGCATCATTCATATCGGGACGCTCAAGCTCACGGTGGTGGGTCTCGCGCCGGGCGTCAATTCGATCGCGAAGGACGTCGCCTTCCTACGTCCCGCCGATATGGCCAAGTTGACCGGTTCCTCCGTCTACGGAGCCGCCGCCGTGGCCGGTGACTTGGCCAGTATCCGGACTGCGGCCGCGAAACTAGGACTTCGAGTATTCACGAAGCAAGCGTGGGTGACTAGCAACGTCGCGTATTGGAATGCGGCGATCGGACCGCTCTTTAGCCTCGTGGTGTTCGCGGTGGCGATCTTCGGCGTCCTCTTGGTCGCCAGCAGCCTGCGACGAGAGATCGAGACGAATCGCCGGATCTCCGGAGTACTGTTCGCCATCGGGTATCCGAGAATTGGCGTCGTCGCCGGCGAGTACACCCAGGTAGTGGTAGTGGGCGCACTGGCTTTCGTCGTCGCGTTACCGGTAGCGGCGGTGCTCGTCGCCTTGTCCAACAACGCCGTTATTGGTATTTCCGCCGTGCTCGACAGTTACGCAATCCGAGAAACGGCGGGAATCATGGCGGCGGTCTGCGTACTCGCTCCCATTGGACCTCTCATTCGCCTGAGTCGCACCGACGCGGCCATTGTGTATCGAGAGTAATCATGTCCAGCACCCACGAGACGAATGCCGTCGACCGTACCGCCGTGCTGGGGCTTCACGAGGTGTCGCTCGTCTTCAACGAAGGGCGCCCCACGAAAGTGCGTGCGTTACGTGACGTCACGCTGGAGATTAAAGCGACGGACGTCGTAGGCATTCTTGGACCGTCGGGTTCTGGAAAGACGAGCCTGCTCGAAGTGGCCGCCGGACTGCGCCAGCCAACTCGAGGAAGCATCCAACTTGCGGGACAAGAGTTAGTCGGGCTCTCGAGGAGTCGCATTTCTCTGATTCGCCGACAGTCCGTTCGCTTCGTCTTTCAGTCCGACAACCTCGTGCCCTACTTGACTGCAGTCGAGAACCTCCAAATCATGGCTCGCATATCAACGGGATCGAAGATGGAGTCGGCCGCCGCTCTGGCCTTGTTGGAGAAACTCGATATTCCGTCATCGGCGGGTCGGCGACTTCCTCGTGAACTCTCCGGTGGGCAACAGCAACGAGTCGCTATTGCTCGGGCCCTCGTCGGACGCCCGTCCTTGATTCTCGCCGACGAACCAACCGCGCGACTCGATCGACACACAGCGACCGCCGCCATTGAGGCACTACGACTCGCGGCAGACATCTCCTCGGCAGCACTCGTTGTAGTGTCGCATGACGAGGAGATGCTGGGCACGCATTGCGATCGCATCATTCGACTAGAAGACGGACAGATCATTGGAGGGGTTCAGAGTCTTTGAGATGATATGGTCATGCATCGTCGGCAGCAGTTCGCAATGGACAGTGCCGTAGCCACCCTGTGACCGATATTTGAAGATACCTGAAGCGCAACAAATTCGCGCTACTCAGGTGCACACCAAGTATTCGACGCGGTTCAACAATGGCACGCCTTCACAGAATGCGGGCACTCGCTGGCGCCCTTTAACACTCTGATCTTTCCGATACCCATCAGTTCAACCGAACGCAAATTCTATTGGCGTCTCGTCCTTACCCCAAATTTATGAGAATCATCGACCGAGTTCTTGCCTACGTCCAAGAAGAAACGCGCGACCTCGACCACGCCTTCATCGGCACGGAGCATATTCTGCACGGTCTGATTCGTGAAGGTGACGGAATCGCCGCGAAGGCGCTAGACGCCTTGGGGGTTTCTTGCGACGTGGTCCGTGCGAAGATCACGGCGATGGCTGAACTCGCCACTAATGCTTCCTCTAATTCGCTAGCCTTCACGACACGCGCGAAGAAAGTGCTCGAGATGTCGCTGCGCATAGTGCTGGAACTTCGCCATTCCTACATCGGCACCAAGCACATACTGCTCGGTCTGGTGCGACAGAGCGATGGCGCGGCGGTCCGCATCCTCGATGACCTCGGCGTTGAAATGTCCAATATCCGTGCGCAGGTGGTCCAGTTGAGGTCGGGTCTGAGCGACCGATTGGTCGAGTTGATAACCAAGTTGCTTCTGCGTGGATCAGTGTGACCTACCCACACGATGTGGGATGGGAGTGGCCTCTTGGTAGCGAACAGCTCTGAGTACTCCATATTGGGCACGATTGGATTCCTCGGGGTGTGGTGATCAAGTACCAACGGAGTCTTAACGGCCCAAGTTGCCAGGGCCGTCTGGTGCGCTTCGGTCAGCAAACGAGGGAACCCTCCGGTCATCATCGGTGCCAGCATTTGCTGCACACCGAGTTCGCAGTCGTTCATCCATCCCTCATTGCAAGACTTGCAAGCAATCCGCACTGTGTCGGTGAATGGGCCGGTCCGACATCTGATTGGCGCCTTCGTGCCAGTTCGAATCTCCACCGCACCGTACTCATCTATGCAGTCCTTGAACGCGGTCGCCATCCAATTGCCGAAGGCGTGTTCCCTTGTGAGCTTCGACAAGGTGTCCCCACAAAACACACAAGGCTTGCGGGTCGATTCCATTCAATCCATTCTGAAGGCCCACTGTGACACCCGTGGCGCATCGAATTGGTGGCCTTCTCTGCCCCTGTGTCTGCACCTGCTATTTGCTCAAATTGGACGATTCGAGATGCCAAGTGGAGTGTGCGTCATTCGACGCGAACCCTTATATTTACCGTAATTGGGCACAGCCTGGCACCCCCTGACACGGGCGTACGGACACTGCAAAGCCCCGTACTCCGGTTCGAATCCGGACGCCGCCTCCAGTGGAGTTAGT
>JABBNY010000167.1 GCA_019352095.1 Acidobacteriota bacterium | reverse complement strand
CACCGGTGCGGATGGTGTCGAGGTCCTCGCGGTTGTTCGCGTGCATCAACAAGAGTCGTCCGAGACGCTCCTTCTTCATGCCCTTAGTGGTGTTGACGACGGTGTCGCCCTTTTCCAAGGTGCCCGAGTAGACGCGCAGGTAGGTCAACTTACCCACGTACGGGTCGGTCATGATCTTGAAGGCGAGCGCCGCGAAGGGCTCGTCGTCGGAGGGCTTGCGCTCGAGGACGTCTTCCTTACCGGGCTTGGTACCCGGGGTCGGGGGCAGGTCGAGTGGCGACGGCAAGAAGTCCACGACCGCGTCGAGCATGGGCTGGACGCCCTTGTTCTTGAATGCGGTGCCGTTCAGGATCGGCACGCAGTGGTTCTCCAGGGTGCCGCGGCGGATCGCGCTGCGGATGTCCTTGGTGGTGATCTCTTCGTCGTTGAGCACCTTCTCCATAAGCTCGTCGTCGAAGGTCGTGAGCACGTCGAGCAGCATCGTGTGGTACTGCTCGGCCTGCTCTTTATACTCTGCGGGGATCTCGATGACCTCGAGCTGCTCGCCCTTGTCGTCGTGGTAGATCGTGGCGGTCATCGAGCAGATGTCGATGATGCCCTTGTAGTCCGCTTCGGCGCCGATGGGCAATTGGATGACCGCCGGCACGCAGTCCAGGCGGTCACGGATCATGTCGACACAGCGAAAGAAGTCCGCACCGATGCGGTCCATCTTGTTGACGAAACAGATGCGCGGCACGTTGTACTTGTTGGCTTGACGCCACACCGTCTCGGTCTGGGGCTCGACACCGGCAACGGCGTCAAAGACGGCGACAGCGCCGTCGAGCACGCGCAGCGAGCGCTCTACTTCAACGGTGAAGTCAACGTGGCCGGGGGTGTCGATGATGTTGATGCGGTGCCCGTCCCAGTAGCAGGTGGTCGCCGCTGAGGTGATGGTGATGCCACGCTCTTGCTCTTGGACCATCCAGTCCATGGTGGCCGCACCTTCGTGGACCTCGCCGATCTTGTAGTTCTTACCCGTGTAGAACAAGATGCGCTCAGTCGTCGTGGTCTTACCCGCGTCGATGTGGGCCATGATGCCAATGTTGCGAACCTTATCGAGGGGATATTCGCGTGCGGTCATTTCAATAACTCTCTTTAATTACCAGCGGTAGTGCGCGAACGCCTTGTTGGACTCGGCCATCTTGGCCATGTCTTCACGACGCTTGACAGCGGCGCCGACGCCGTTGCTGGCGTCGATGATCTCATTGGCCAGGCGCTCGGCCATGGTCTTCTCACGGCGCTTCTTCGCGAAGTCGGTCAACCAACGGATGGCCAGCGTCGTCGAGCGACGGGGTCGCACTTCCATGGGGACCTGGTAGGTGGTTCCTCCGACGCGGCGGCTCTTCACTTCGAGCTCGGGCCGTACGTTCTCGAGGGCACGCTTGAGCGTGGCGACCGGGTCGGTGCCCGTCTTTTGCTCGACGGTCTCAAGGGCCGTGTAGACAATGCGCTCGGCGATGGTCCGCTTACCGCGCTCGAGCACCTTGTTGGTGATCTGGGTTACCAGGACCGACTTGTAGATCGGGTCCGCGGGTACTTCACGACGGACGGCGGGGCCTTTACGAGGCATTAGCTCTCCTTCTTTGCACCGTAGCGACTACGGGCTTGCTTGCGGTCACGCACACCTGAGGTGTCGAGCGCGCCGCGGATGATCTTGTAACGAACACCGGGAAGGTCCTTCACACGTCCACCACGCACGAGCACGATGGAGTGCTCTTGGAGGTTGTGGCCGACACCGGGGATGTACGCCGTGACCTCGACACCCGACGTCAAACGCACACGTGCCACCTTTCGAAGCGCCGAGTTGGGCTTCTTGGGCGTGACGGTGTGCACGCGGGTGCACACGCCGCGTCGCTGCGGGGCCCCCTTCAGCGCGGGCGTCTTGGTCTTGGATACTTTGTCCTGCCGGCCTTTTCGGACCAACTGTGCAATTGTGGGCACGCGGAACCTCTTCTAGTTGTACTTCGTTCATGGAACGTGCAGAGAACGCCTGCACGCGGACTTTCTATCCTACGACAAACCACCTCACAACGGCAAGCCCGCCGCCGGCGCGAGGCCGGCGGCGTGGCCTGATCGTTAGAGAGCCTGTCCGCCCAGCTCGTTTTCGGGGCGCACTTCATCATCCTCGGGCAGCGCGGACTCGTCGTAGGTGGCGGTTCCGATGTTCTGGAACGCCGACAGGTCTGCGCTGAAGGTGTCTTCGCCACCGATCTCGCCCAAGAGACTGGCCAGATCGAGGTCGTCGTCGGAGACCTGCGCCCAGGCGGGCAGCAGTTCGGCGTCGGGCATGTCCAAACGAAGCTCGCGCTTGTTGTAGTACTCGAGGCCTGATCCGGCGGGGATCAACTTACCGATGATGATGTTTTCCTTCAGACCAACGAGGTGGTCGCGCTTGCCTTCGATGGCGGCCTCGGTGAGGACTCGGGTCGTCTCTTGGAACGAGGCGGCCGAGAGCCACGAGTCGGTCGCGAGCGAGGCCTTGGTGATACCCATCAACTGGGCACGGCCGTCCGCGGCTTCCTTGCTGTTCTCTTCGAGGATGTCGTTGGTGTCGTTGAACAACTTGACGTCCACCATCGCACCGGGCAGCCACGGGGACTCACCGGCGTCGACGATCTGGACCCGTCGGGTCATCTGGCGCACGATCAGCTCGATGTGCTTGTCGTGGATCGACACACCCTGGTCACGGTAGACGTTCTGGACCTCTTCGACCAGGTACTGCTGGGTCTCACGGGTACCACGGAACTTCATCATGAGCTTGGGGTCGAGGGGACCGTCGTGCAACGGGGTGCCGACTTCGACCTCTTGGCCGTCCTCGACGTGCAGGTGACGAGCGATCGAGATCGACTCCTCTTGGACTTCGCCCTCGTTGCCAATGACGGTGACCTTGCGTTCACGACCGACCAGCTCGACGCGTACCACGCCCGAGAACTCGGCGACCTTGGCGGCACCCTTTGGCGTACGGGCCTCGAAGAGCTCGACCACGCGCGGCAGACCGTGGGTGATGTCGCTCTCGGTCACACCACCGGAGTGGAAGGTACGCATGGTGAGCTGGGTTCCCGGCTCACCAATGGACTGGGCCGCGATGACGCCCACGGCCTCACCGAGCTCTACGAGCTGGTGGGTGGCGAGTGAGAGTCCGTAACAGGCCGCACAGACGCCCTGGACGGCGTCACAGGTCAGCGTCGTTCGCACGCGTACACGGGTGACCGCGGCGTCATCGCGCAAGCGCTCGACGTCGTCGGCCATCAGCATGGTGCCACGAGGGATGATCTCGCCGTCGGACAAGACCACGTCTTCGGCCACGACACGGCCCCAGAGCTTGGTCTCGAGGTGCGCACGCTGGGCACGGGTGTCGGGCGCCACGTGTTCAATCCACATGCCGCGCGTCCCACCGCAGTCGAACTCCTTGACAATGAGTTCCTGGGCCACGTCGACGAGTCGACGGGTCAGGTAACCAGAGTCGGCGGTGCGAAGGGCGGTGTCACCCAGTCCCTTACGGGTACCGTGGGTCGAGATGAAGTACTCGAGCACCGACAGGCCCTCGCGGAACGAGGACTTGATCGGACGAGGGATCATCTCACCACGAGGGTTGGACACGAGGCCCTTCATCGCGGCGATCTGACGGATCTGCTGGCTGTTACCACGAGCACCCGAGTCCACCATCATGCGGATCGGGTTGTCGGCGATCGCGTTCATGGCGCGGTCGGTGGCGTCACCGACCTCCTTGTTCGCGTTGGTCCAGATCTCGATCTCCTGCTGGCGGCGCTCGTCGTCGACGATCACGCCTCGGCGGTAGTTCGTCTCGACCTTGGCGGCCTGCTCCTCGTACTTGTTGAGGATCGTGGCCTTCTCCGAAGTCGTCACGACGTCGTCGATCGAGATGGTGAGACCCGACTGGGTGGCGAAGCGAAAGCCCAACGATTTGATCGAGTCGAGCGCCTCGGCGACCTCTTGGCGGCCGAAGCCACCCGAGATCTCCTCGACGATGACCCCGATGGGCGTCGCGTTCTTGCCGATCAGCTCGTTCACGTAGCGAAACCCGAAGGGCAGCGCCTCGTTGAAGAACACTCGACCGGGTGTGGTCACCAGTGAACGGCTCGCACCCACGACCTCGATGCCCATGGCGTCGAGACGCGTGTCCAGTGACGACCCCTCGAGGGGACGGATCTGGATGGGGGTGCGAAGGTTGATGGTCTTGTCGCCGAGCGCGTTCTCGATCTCGTACACGTGACGAAAGACGCGAGGGTTCTCGACTTCCTTCTCGGCCGGCAGCGTCAGGTAGTACGCACCGAACACCATGTCCTGAGCGGGCTCGGTGATGGGGCGACCCGTGGCGGGCGTGAAGATGTTGTTCGTCGAGAGCATCAAGATGCGAGCTTCGGCCTGGGCTTCAGCCGAGAGCGGCACGTGCACGGCCATCTGGTCACCGTCGAAGTCAGCGTTGAACGCCTTACACACGAGCGGGTGGATCTGGATGGCCTTGCCCTCGACCAGGACGGGCTCGAAGGCCTGGATACCCAAACGGTGCAAGGTCGGTGCGCGGTTGAGCAGCACCGGGTGCTCGCGGATGACCTCTTCGAGGACGTCCCACACGACGGCCTTGCGGCGCTCGACCATGCGCTTGGCGCTCTTGATGTTCTGAGCCATCTGGGTCTCGATCAGGCGCTTCATGACGAAGGGCTTGAAGAGCTCGAGCGCCATCAGCTTGGGCAGACCGCACTGGTGCAGCTTCAGCTGGGGGCCGACCACGATGACCGAACGGCCCGAGTAGTCGACGCGCTTACCGAGCAGGTTCTGACGGAACCGTCCCTGCTTACCCTTCAACATGTCCGAAAGACTCTTGAGCGGTCGGCCACTCTGGCCGGCCACCGGACGTCCACGACGGCCGTTGTCGAACAAGGCGTCCACTGCTTCTTGGAGCATGCGCTTCTCGTTGTTGACAATGATGTCGGGCGCGCCGAGGTCGAGAAGTCGCTTCAAACGGTTGTTGCGGTTGATGACGCGACGATAGAGGTCGTTGAGGTCGCTCGTGGCGAAACGGCCACCGTCGAGCTGGACCATCGGGCGAAGGTCTGGAGGAATGACCGGCACGGCCTCCAAGATCATGGCGCGCGGGTCGTTCAATCGACGACCCTGGTCATCACGACGGTTGAAGGACTGCACGATGGCGAGGCGCTTCAAGAACTTCGCGTGACGCTGGGCGCTCAGGGGCTTGCGGCCGTCTTTCGCGTCGATCATCTCGCGCATGACGCGCTCTTCCTCGTCGAGGTCCATGCGGTCGATCAGCTGGAGGATCGCGTTCGCGCCCATGCCGCCTTCGAAGTATTCGCCGTAGCGAAAGTCCATCTCGCGATAGAGCACTTCGTCTTCGATGATCTGACGTGAGTGCAGGCCCTCGAAGGTGTCGAACGCCTGCTTGGCGAGTTCGCGCTCTTCGGCGAAACGCGAACGTACGCCGTCGAGTTCCTTCTCGGTGCCGCGCTGGAGTGCGCGCAGTTCGGATTCCTTGGCGCCGTCGGCTTCGAGCTTCGCGGCGCGGGTCTCGATCTCCTTCAGCTTGTTGTCGAGCGCCTTGACTTCTCGCTCGGCGATCTCGAGGAGCTCCTCGGCGAGGCCCTGGCGCAGTTCGGCCAGGTCCGCGTGGCGTCGGTCGACGTCGATGTAGGTGACCATGTGAGCGGCGAAGTAGATGACCTTCTCGAGCTGCTTGGCCTTTAGTTCCTCTTTGGGTGCGGTACCCATGAGCAGGTACGCGAGCCACGAACGGGTGCCGCGCAGGTACCAGATGTGCACCACCGGCGCCGACAGCGCGATGTGGCCCATGCGGTCACGACGAACCTTGTCACTCGTGACTTCAACGCCACAACGCTCACAGACAATGCCTTTGAAACGCACGCGCTTGTACTTGCCACACGCGCACTCCCACGCCTTTTGAGGTCCAAAGATCTTCTCGCAGAACAGGCCGTCCTTCTCGGGACGCAGGGTCCGGTAGTTGATGGTCTCGGGC
>JABBNY010000166.1 GCA_019352095.1 Acidobacteriota bacterium | reverse complement strand
AGGTTCTTATACGGACCCTTGAGTCTTAGCAGTCGCCAAAGGACCTGTCAAGTAAATCGGAATTTGTGAACAAAATTTCCCATCTCTCACACTCCCCGCGATGGGGCTCTAACTGGCTTGGGACGTTGCGGCGAAATGTCTCTCAGACAGTTAGAGCGCACATCGATAGTCAACATCGATCCTTGATGTTGTTCTTCACGGTGAGGACCTCACCATCATCGCGCACTTCAGCACCTCGACATTCACATCGGAGAGCTTCGCGGGTTAGCCCCTCAACAACAACGCCACTCGAAGTTGTGACGAACATTGCGAGCATGCAGATTCGACGCACGCACGACGATCAGCTTCACGGTCTCGATCTGTCTCCGACGTATTTCGTTCACGTCACATTCGCGCAATCATTTCACCGCATCAAATGATTTGTGTTATGAAGGTTCCTGTCCCGCGACGAGAGAGGAACAACGCACATGGACAAGGCGGACATACGCGAGTTCTCATTGGACTTCTTCTCCCTCGAGGGAAAGAATGCCATTGTTACCGGCGGAAATACAGGTCTGGGTCAGGCATTTTCTCTCGCACTAGCTAAGGCTGGCGCCAACGTTTTCATTCCAACCGTTATGGATGACGGTGGCGAAACAGTGCGTCTTATCGAAGCAGAAAACTCTCGTGCTGAGGTATTCGAAATCGACATCACTGAAGATGGTGCTGCCAAGACAGTCGTCGAACGTTGCGTCGATACATTTGACTCTCTTGACATCGTTGTCAACTCAGCAGGCATCTGCAATCTTGCGAGCGTCGACAAATTCGGACGACCTGAATGGGATCCAATGCTCGCCCTCAACCTCACCGCACCGTTCGAACTCAGCTACGAGGCGTCGCGGACAATGATCGCGCAGGGCTCTGGAAAAATTATCAACATTGCATCACTCTTTTCGTTCCTCGGCGGGCAGTGGTCGCCAGCGTACGCGGCAACCAAGCATGGACTCGTGGGTTTCACCAAGGCTTACTGCGATGAACTGGCCCAGTACAACGTCCAAGTGAACGCAATCGCGCCGGGTTATTACGCCACGGCGATCACCACCGAAACACGCTCTGATCCGGTGAAGAACCAGCGCGTCCTCGACCACATTCCCGCTGGTCGTTGGGGAAATGTGTCCGATCTCATGGGGGCGACGGTCTTTCTCGCCAGTCGGGCCTCGGACTACGTCAACGGCCACGTGCTGGTGGTTGACGGCGGATACCTCGTCCGTTGAGCGCAACTTCATCGCATAGTCAGGAGAAACAAACCGTGTTGAAATCGCAATCAGATCTGAGCCGAGACGCGATTCGTCGTGCGCTCGTCAATCTCGTCGGCGTCGATCACGTCAACGTCAACGAAGCACATCTGCGTGCCGCCAGTGTCGACCGTTTTAAGAAGTACATGGCGGTGAATGATATCTTCGATGGCCCATTTCCAGTGGCCATCGTCTCAGCAACATCGAGCGCCGATGTCGCCGCAGTACTCTCTTTCGCCAACGAGCACCGTATCAACATCGTGCCGCGCACCGGTGGCACCGGAACCGAAGGTGGTCTCGAGACAATCGTCGAGGACACCATCGTGCTGGACGGCACGCTGATGAACACCATCATTCGCATCGACCCTGTCAACATGATGGCGACCGCGCAGTGCGGTGTCGCACTAGAAGATCTCGAAGAGGCCGTTCGCACGCAAGGCCTGACCACTGGACACTCTCCCCAATCAAAGCCGTTAGCCCAGATGGGAGGTCTGACCGCGACACGCTCAATCGGCCAATTCTCTACGCTCTACGGCGGTATTGAGGACATGGTTGTGGGACTTGAAGCGGTGTTTCCCGATGGATCAATCGGTCGCATCAAGAATGTTCCGCGCCGCGCCGCAGGACCAGATATCCGCCACATTGTCATCGGTAATGAAGGTGCGCTTTGCTTCATCACTGAGGTCACCGTGAAGTTGTTCCCCTATGTGCCCGAGAACAACGTATTTCGCAGCTACCTCGTCGACGACATGAACACCGGTCTTGAGATCATCCGCCGCATCGTCACCGCGGGCTTTCGTCCCTCAGTGTGCCGACTGTATTCCGACGAAGACGCCGCGCAACACTTCGCGGGACTCGAGTCGGGCAAGTCCCTCCTCATCTTCATGTGCGATGGACCCAAGGGTATCGTTGCCGCTACCGCCGATGAGATTGAGCGCGTCGTCAGTGAATATCCCAACCTCCCGATGGAGGCATCGGTAATCGAGAACTGGTTTGCCAATCTCAACTGGGGCACGGATCGCATCATCGCGGAACAGCAAACAATGCTGAACGATCACCGACTCGGTTACACGACAGAAATCTCAGCCAACTGGAGCGACGTGGGCACCATTTACAGTGCTGTCATGGAGCGGATTCGTTACGAGTACCCGTACGCGAGCGACCTCACCATGTTGGGTGCCCACTCCTCACACAGTTATCAAACGGGCACCAACCTGTACTTCGTCTATGACTACAACATCGATTGCGACCCGCGAGACGAGATCACCAAGTATCACGTCCCACTCAACGCGATTATCGTCGAGGAGGCGCTTCGCCATAACGGATCGATGGTGCACCACCACGGCATTGGCAAGTATCGCACGGAGTGGACACGCGAAGAGCACGCCAGCGCGTACTTCATGCTCGAGAAACTGAAGGAAGCGTTCGACCCCCGGGGCATCATGAACAAGGGGACGATCTTCAAGGCGACCGACTAAGCGTGGCTCGCTACCTGATTGGAATCGACAATGGCTCGCAGAGCACCAAGGTGTCGATCTTTGATGAACACGGCACCGTCGTCTGCTCCGCTCGCGAACCACTGCGCGCTAACGACACGCCGCGACCCGGAATCGTCGAGCACCCAGACGATGACATTTGGGACTCGATAGGCAAGGCCAGCCGACGAGCGATGGCGGCGTTCCCAGGCGACCGATCAGAACTGGTGGGCGTCGGACTCTGCACGATCCGTTTCTGTCGAGCACTGCTCAAGTCGGACGGCTCATTGGCGAGCCCAGTAATGAGTTGGATGGACGCACGCGTGTCTCGACCTTACGAGCATGTTGATGAGAGCGTCGCGTACGTCACGACCTCCTCGGGCTATGTAAGCCAGCGGATGACTGGACAATACAGAGACACCGCAGGCAATTACCAAGGTGTCTGGCCAATCAGCACCGAACGCTGGGAGTGGCTTTGCGACGACGAAGGTTTCTCTGACTTCGGGCTAACGCGATCGATGCTCTTTGAGCTAGTGATGCCCGGTGACCTCATTGGTCGGGTCACTGATGAGGCGTCACGACACACCGATATTCCCGCCGGAATTCCAGTCGTTGCGACCTCGAACGATAAGGCCGTCGAGGCCCTCGGTTGTGGACTGCGTAGCCCCAATACGCTGCTCGTCTCTCTTGGTACCTACATCGCCTCGATGACCGTCGGCGTCGAGAATCGTCTCGACGCGGCCTCGTTCTGGTCCAACTTCGCTTCCCAGCCACATCAGTACCTCTACGAGAGCCACGGCATCCGTCGCGGCATGTGGACAGTCTCGTGGTGGCGAGATCTCCTGGGTGACGAGCCGTTCGCCAAGGCGAAAGAGCGCGGCGTGAGCGTCGAGGAGTATCTCGACGCTGGGGCGGAAGCGGTGCCCCCGGGCTGCGATGGTCTAATGGTCACCCTCGACTGGCTCGCGCCCACCGACAAACCCTACCGACGCGGTTCCATGTTGGGCTTTGACGTGCGCCACGGACGTTTCCACATTCATCGCGCGATCTTCGAGGGGATCGCCCTCACCATCTACAACCGTGCCAACGCAATGGCTCGCGAACTCGGCGCCACCTTCGACACTCTCGTAATCTCGGGTGGTGGCTCGAACTCGGACCTCTTCATGCAGATCTTTGCCGATGTCTTTGGTGTTTCCGCCATTCGTACGAGGGAGAATAATGCCGCCGGCCTCGGTTCCGCGATTTGTGCGGCGGTCGGGCTGGGAGTTCATTCGTCATGGGATGAGGCGATTGAGTGCATGGTGTTCACAGAGAAGTCCTTCGCGCCCGACATATCAAACCATGTGCTGTATCAAAAGATCGCAGCAATTTATGACGACATTCCCGCTCAAACTGACGTAATCTTCGAACGGTCTCATCTCCTCTCCTCCTGACTTTGAGAACACCCGACGAGTCTGACCTATAACCGACCGAGTTGGGGTCTTTCGCGATGGAATCACGCTAGAGACACAATTCCCAATGCAAGAGAAATTACCTGAACCCCATAAACCCGACGGCACCAGAGCGAACTTCATGGAGGCAATTGTGCAGCCTAAATTCCACATTGGAGAGGGCTTTTTCGCACGTCGGTGGACTGGCCGATGTCTCTGATCAGTAAATTTGGATGACCACGGACGCGCTCGGATGGTCTGTTTTGGATCCCAAAGTGCCGGGATCGAGACCCGGGCCACAATGGATTAGGGGACTTCCGATTCCTAGGCCGTGGAAGCATAAGTCTCTCCACTCATCACTCAGTGAGTCGAATCTTCCATCGCGGACCCTGGGGCGACAGGTCGTCCCGGCGAAGGACATCGAGGTACGAGCCGCCCTGCTGGAACCTTTTCGCGTTCACGTTTGGTCTCGCGAGTTTTGGAGAGAGGATTTGTGGATTCGCGAACGTGGTCTCCCTCATTGCTCAGGCGCCAATTCGAACGAGCACGATCTATTTTGTGAACGAAGGGTCTCCCCTATAGGAGAAGTGAAAAGTGTGCAGGCGCCCGCCGGAATGGTAACGAACCGTAAGGAGTGAGAATAGCGAACCCTGTTTGGTCGTCAGCGGTGAGGAGAAGGTGACCGTACTGTTTGGGTAATTGGTCATTTTGGACGCCGCGCAGTAGGGATTACACAGATTCATCGCGAACGTGGTCGTTCCGACTGCGCTCTTGGTCGTCCAGTGTGTCCAGTGCGTGTTGGTCAACTGCGTGTATGCATCGGCACAGGTGATGATGTAGTTACGTGGACGTGTGACGGATCCACCCTGGCACGTCAGCACCTTGGCACTCGAGCCCGTCGCGAGCGAAGGCACGTGACTCGCGGCGCGAGAGGCTGGAGTGCCTACTGCGTACACGGCTCGCATGGCGACTCCACCCAAGAGAACGACCGCGATGCTCAGCGCAATCCAGCGCAACCGACGTCGTCGCTCGCGCTGCTTGGCCTCTTTGAAAAGAAGTTCCAACGACTGAGTCGTCGTGGATTCAGTCGGCTGCGGCTGGGTTCGGTGAGGGGCTTTAGTGTCCAAGACGAAGTTCATTGAAGCTACTATAATTGTTTTCATGAGTTCTAGCAAGCCACGCGTTCAACATCTTGATGAGAAATTGTTCGGCCTCGCCCCGCTGGACCGCAGTGACCCGACGCTGCTCCACGAGCAGGTCGCCGCCGAGATTCGTCGAGCGATCGCCGAGGGCGAAGCGGGACCCGGCGAGCGAATACCCCAGGCCAAGGATCTCGCCGCCGAGTTGGGTGTCAACACCAATACGGTCCTGCGGGCGCTTCGGGTCTTGCGCGACGAAGGCGTCGTCGAGATGGGCCGAGGCCGATCGATTCGCGTAACGGGTCAACCCGATCGCGGCATCGTAGCCATCAAGATGAAGGAGTTAATTGAACTTGCTCGCCAATACGGCTATCGACGTGAGGACCTGATCGATATGTTGCAGAGGCTGCCCGGTCACTAGTTCATTGCCGCAGGTCGAGATGCTCCAGCACGTCCACAATCACGAGGACGTGCTGGAGCGACGAGTACGGCTTACTGAGTACTCGCTCGAACGAATATCGCACTGCAATGGCGGTCAAGCCCGTCACGATACCTAGAGAGAAAGAGGGCTCGTCGACTCGGTCCCGTCATCAACTCGAATGACGCGACCTCGACACCGGCTCTCGTCATCAGCGTCATATGGTGATTGCGCCCGTTCGTAGGTCGGTCATCCCGATGAGGGTCTGCTTGCCACCAATGCGCCCCCAGCCGGTTCCTCTCCCGCCAGCGCCACCGAATGGCATGTTGATGT
>JABBNY010000165.1 GCA_019352095.1 Acidobacteriota bacterium | reverse complement strand
ACTTTGAATTGGACAAGGTAGGCCCTCTTTGGTACCTCCGTTTGCTCCAATCTTGCTCCAATGTTTTGCGATATGGATCCGTTTTGAGCCAGCGAGGGCCAGCGAAAGGCCTTATTTCCCAGCGTTTCCCATTCTTTGCCACATAGAACTTCGGATTAGCAAACCGCCGCTCTCTCCATACTGAGCTACGGGAGCATCACCCCTCGCTCCAATGTTTGGAACATTCGCAAGCATTTCGACGGCGCTATGCGCCTCCGACAGATCGGTTGGCTCGACAAGGTGGTAACGCGATTCACGAAGGTTGTGGCATTGAATCGCTCTGCTTGCCGACGCGATCAGAGTTGCTTGGCGTGAAGGCTGGACAGGAAATTGTCAGTGCCCCCGCTATGGTTACCGCACATATTTTCTACGGAAGGTCTGATCGTGCCCGATGGTGCCGCGCTTGTCGGAATGACTGTCGTCGTATTGGTAATGGTGCTCACGCCGGGTCCCAACATGATGTATTTGGTGTCTCGAAGCATCAGCCAAGGCCGGAACGCGGGGTTGATTTCACTCTCCGGCACGGTTCCGGGTTCCTTATATATATGGATATATATGGTCATGGCGAACGTAGGATTGGCCGCGGTTTTTGTCGTCGTCCCCTGGCTGTACGTGAGCCTAAAAGTGGCTGGGGCGGGCTACCTGTTTTACCTGGCCTCGAAAACCCTCAGACCGGGCGGAAATTCATTGTTTGAGTCTCGCGGTCTCGCCTCGGATTCAAGTTGGAGACTATTTCGTATGGGACTCATGACCAACTTGCTCAATCCGAAGGCCGCGATTATGTATTTGGCCCTCATCCCTCAGTTCATTCACCCCGGCTCGGGCCCCTAGTGCTGCAAGGATTTGTTCTCGGTGGTGTACAAATATCAGTGAGCTTGCTCGTCAACGCCGCAATTATCTTCGGGGCCGGAACAATCGCCGAGTCTTTGAAGAGCCGACCTTCTTGGATCAAATGGCAACGATGGGTCACCGGTGCACTTCTCGGGGCCGTAGGTACGAAGCTCGCCGCCGACGCATTCACCTCAGCGACCGTTTAGGTTCTTCCCTGATCCGCGTGCCCTGAAGCTTTGCGAGCGAATGATCACTTCTACCATTCAGGCCCAAGGGACGGTTCTACATCAGCGCCTCCATCGTCTCGTGCGCTGATGAACCGTACCGAGGGCTTTCGCGGTTCGGCTTCACTCGCGATCACTTTGAGTTCGAGAAGGGCTTCGCGGTCCTTTGCGCGATTCGCAAAGGTCTTGGCAGCGATGACGTCGCTAACGGCGGCCACGTGCACGTGATAACCGTCAACGACCACAATTGAACTACGAGTAACTAACACCTCGTAGGGTACGGGTCCACCAGTCTCGTTCTTCAGGTCACTGAGAATGTCAAATTGGCCAGCGTCGGTCGTCCATGCGTAATTCGGCCCATTTCGTACACTCATTTCGGTCCATTTCGTACAGCGGTTTCGGAGTTTTCGTACACCCCAACCAAGGGGCACTTGACGTCGGCGTGAGCGCTGGGGCAGGCCAAGATTTCTCGGACATTTACGTTCGAGAAGAGGCCCGTGTCCAGACCCCGTATCGCCATGCGAAGCATCCGAGAAGTCCTTCGACTTTCCCTCAATGAGAAGCTGAGCCTGCGCCAGATTGGCGCGGCACTCAACGTGCCACCGACCACGGTGGCCGAGTACCTCAAGCGCGCCGCGCGCGCGAACATCACCTGGCCGTTACCCGACGAGTTGAACGACGACGCGCTCGAGGTGTTGCTATTCCCGCCCGCACCCACATTGAGTGATGCGCGTCCGATGCCCGACTGGGGTCACGTGCACCTCGAGCTACGTCGAGCGCACGTCACTTTGATGTTGCTCTGGGAGGAATTCAAAGAGCAGCACCCCGATGGTTACGGCTACACCCAGTTCTGCGAGCACTACCACCGCTTCGCGAAGAAGGTCGACGTGACGATGCGCTTCACGCACAAGGCCGGTGAGCGCATGTTCGTCGACTTCGCGGGATCGACGGTGCCGATCTGGGACGAGGCGCTCGAACAGGTCATCGCGAACGCGGAGCTCTTCGTCTCGGCGCTCGGGGTCTCGGGCCTCGTCTACGCCGAGGCGCTGGCGAGCCAGGAACTCATCCACTGGACCGCTGCTCACGACGACGCCTTCACCTACTACGGGGGTGTACCGGCACTCGTGGTGCCGGATAATTTGAAATCCGGTGTCACCACAACGCACCGCTACGAACCACAAGTGAACGCCACCTACCAAGAGATGGCCACGCACTACGGCACCGCGATTCTGCCGGCGCGGGTGCGAAGGCCCCGCGACAAAGCCAAGGCCGAAGGCAGCGTGTTGCTCGTCAGTCGCTGGATACTCGCGCGCCTACGCAATCATCGCTTCACGTCAATCGACGAGGCGAACGTGGCCATCGCCCAACTACTCGAGCAGGTGAACAACAAGCCCTTTAAGGTTCTGTCGGGTTCACGGCGAAGCGTCTTTGAAGAGATCGACCGCCCCGCGCTCAAAGGACTGCCCGCGCACCCCTACGACTTCGCCACGTGGAAGAAGGCCAAGGTCGCCATCAACTACCACGTCGAGGTGCGCTGCGATCGCCACCACTACTCGGTGCCCTACCGACTGGCCGGCGAGCAGGTGGAGATCCGCCTGAGCGCCAAGACCGTCGAGGTGTTCCACAAGGGCCAGCGAGTGGCCTCACACCCGCGCAGTTTCATGCGTTTTGGCTACTCCACGGTGACGACGCACATGCCCGACTCGCATCGGCGCTACCTCGAGTGGACCCCCGAGCGCATCGTGGCCTGGGCGAACAAGACCGGTCCCGAGACGGCCGCGTTGACTCAGCGCATCATGAAAGAGCGCCCGCACCCCGAGCAGGGCTACCGGACGTGTCTGGGCATCATTCGTCTCGAGAAAACCTACGGGCCTGCGCGTCTCGAAGCCGCGTGCGCCAGAGCGCTCGCCATTCATTCGCACACCTACCGCACCGTCGAATCGATCCTGAAGAAGGGGCTCGATCAAAAGCCGCTGGCGACACCCTCGCCACGGACCCACCGCCACCACGAGTTCGTGCGCGGCGCGGGTTACTACCAATGAAAGAGAAATCAATGTTGCATACGCGCACCACGGACGCACTGCTCAACCTGCGACTCGAGGGCATGGCCACCGCCCTCGACGAACAGCGCAGCAGTGCGAACTACCAGGCACTCAGCTTCGAAGACCGACTCGCGATGTTGGTGGACCGAGAGATCGGTGATCGCGAGAACCGACGACTCACTCGACTGCTGAAGTTGGCCAAGCTACGCAACAACGCCGTGATTGAAGACGTCGACTTTCGAGTCTCGCGTGGCCTCGAGCGAAGTCACGTGCTCGCACTTGCCGAGTCGTCGTGGGTGGCCCAACATCACAGCGTCGCGATTGTTGGCCCCACTGGCGTCGGCAAGACCTTCTTGGGGTGCGCGCTCGCGCACTCGGCGATTCGTCGCGGCTATTCGGCGCTCTACCTACGAGCTCCGCGCATGCTCGAAGATCTCGTCATCGCGCGCGCCGATGGGCGACTCGCCAAGCTCATGTCATCGTGGGCGCGCGTCGACGTTTTGCTGATCGACGATTTTCTCATTCGACCACTGTCGTCGGATCAAGCGGCCGACACGCTCGAAGTGATTGAAGATCGTGCCCAGCGCCGCGCCACCATCATCACGAGTCAGCTGCCAGTGGCGCACTGGCACGAAGCAATGGGCGACGAGACGCTCGCTGACGCAATGCTCGACCGGCTTAGTCACAATCTGCATCGCGTGGAGCTGAGAGGCGAATCAATGCGAACCAGTGACATGCCAGCGACGGATCTACCTTGAGTTCGAACTCGGATGGACCACCGTCACCACTCGCCAAACTAGGCTCCGATTCGCCAACTACAACACCCATCAACGTCACCGGAAGGAAGTGAGTTCAGGGGCTCAAAACAGTTCGAGCGTCGGCTGTCAAGCGGCCTTCGAAATCACTGCACGAAAACTCCGAAACGAGTGCACGGATTGGCCGGAATACGCATCGTCCACGTCGAATTTCCCATCCTCTGAAGGGAATGAACGTCTAACTGGACGTTCAGAGCACGAGCTTCTTCGTCGGACATCCCCGCGACACGAAGGCGAGCGTCGAGCTCACGAAGGGTCGCAGCGACCCGCTCAAGATTCGTGAGTTCTCGACTAATCACACAGTCCACGTCTTGAGTGAGGCGTTCAGCGCCGAGTATTGCGGCCGCAGCCCCACCCACGAGCACGTAGTCGACTTCGTGGCGGTCGAGCACCGTGATGAGCCTGCGAAAGTCGAGGTTGGGGCCATCGCCGTGAGGCACTATCGCGGCACCTCGGCCTTGCGAACAAGCGCGTCCTCGACCAACCACGCCTCGACCGCTTCGCGCGAATCGAGGCGACGACCGTCGACGAGGGTTGTCGCTTCATCACTGGTCGCGCACGGAGAAGTCTCCAAAAGAGCGATTCGTTCCTCGATCGTGGTCACGCGACGCGTCATGACTTCATTGTACGGCTCGCCCGAGTCAACTGTCGCCCTCTCCCGGCCACAGCCGCGTCCGTAGTGCTGATTTCAGGAACTCGAACGAGCGTGGTGTTATAAGTCCAGCCGGCAACTGACTAAAAGTGAGCCCATCACTGCCGCCTGGGTGACGGGGTCAGACCGAGTCAATCGAACTCAGTGCAGACCCGTCGCATCTAATGCGACCGCGGGTTTTCAACTACTGTGAGTAGTAGTTCGAAGAATGGCAACAACGAGGAGGAAGTTGAGGTGGGCAAAAACGCTCGAAAGTCTCGCCAGGAGATGCAACGTGCCGCCGCTCAGGTCGCAACGACAAACGCAGTGAAAAAGCAGTATCGCACTATTGCGTGGACAACAATGGGGGCAATTGGAATTGCAGTCATCGTTCTGGTGTCTCTCTCATCGGGCGGCAAGGGAAGCGCTCTGCCGCGCGGGACGTCGGTATTTACTGAGAAGGACCATCAGCACGTGGCGGGATCGGTCAAATACGATCACACGCCACCAGCCGGTGGGGCTCACAACGCCGAATGGCTGAATTACGGTATCTACACCCGTCCCGTACCCAACACCAATGTGGTTCACGACCTTGAGCACGGTGCAGTGTGGATAACCTATCGGCCCAGTGTGAGTCCCTTGGCTATTGCTGAGCTACAGCAATTTGTCACTAATCATTACGACGGACCGCAGCGCTATCTGACCCTCAGTCCGTATTCAGGACTTCCCGCCCCGGTGGTCGCTTCGGCGTGGGGAGCACAAATTCGCCTGACTAGTCCCAACGATCCACGTCTCGCCGAGTTCGTCGCACACTTCGTAGGGGGAAATCAGGGTGGCGAGCAAGGTGCTCCCTGCACCGGCGGGGTCGGTTCACCAGTTGCATAATGGAGAAAGGCATCGCCGGTGTTGGCAACGATTCGGATGAGGTAATGAAAGAAAAACGACTGGCAATGGGGGCGCTCGAAGATGCGGTGATGGACATCTTGTGGCGCAGCAGTGGCTCGATGGTTCCATCTCAGGTCCACGAGGAGTTGCAGCGTCACCGTGAAATCCACTACACCACGGTGATGACCACCATGTCGCGACTGGCCAAGAAAGGACGTCTCGATCGGAAAAAAGTCGGCCGGGCATTCGCGTATCACCCCACTTCAACTCGAGCGGATTGGACCGCGTCACGCATGGCCGAAGTATTGGAGGTTTCTGACGATCGCCACGAGTCCCTCGCTCACTTCCTCAATGATCTCAATGAAGCAGACCGGACCCAACTGCGCAAGATGTTGAATCAGCGAGGCAAGAAATGATCCTTACCCTCTTTCTCGTCGGTCTCGGTTTCCTATCAACTCCAGTAATTCTGAGACGGCCGGGGCGCACAATCCAGCCCCAGTTATGGACGCGACTGTGCACGTCGTCACTAATCGTTGGCACCGTATTCATTTTGGCTGGCGGCCTAGTGTCGTCTCTCGCCACGTTCTTCACTCTCGTGGGAGAGCAC
>JABBNY010000164.1 GCA_019352095.1 Acidobacteriota bacterium | reverse complement strand
GGGAGGAGATTGCGAGCATCGTGGCCGAATGGAATGAACGCAACGTTCGCATCCCAGCGCAGAGGGTCCTGAGCGCGGGCGAGGCGATGCTTGATGAGGCGACCGAGTACGTGGCGGAGCGTCGCCGCACCATGATCTTCGCCGTGCGTGACCGTCTGCGCGCCGAACGGCGACACCTGGGAGCGATGCGTCAACGTCTCGCGCTGCAGGGTGGATACATCATGAACTCGGCGTCACAACTGCTTGTGAGTACCCGGCAACTCTTGGGGGCCTACGATCCCAAGAAGCGACTCGCCCAAGGGTGGGCAATCGTCACCACGTCCGAGGGTGGGGTCGTGCGAGCGCTCGGCGACGTCCGAGTCGGTGAAACGGTGCGCGTCATGGTGAGTGACGGTACGTTTGATTCTGTAGTCAGTGAAAAAGGTGGAAAGACGTCATGACCATAGGCAGTTGGAATGAAGCGGCGGATGAATTGAACGCAATCGTGACCTCGTTTGATCAGGGCGAGGTGTCGGTCGATGATCTCTTCGTGAAACTTGAACGGGCGACCGAGATTATCGAGTCACTCGAAGCCCGTCTTGACGCGACCAAGGCAAAAGTTGAAGAACTGGCACCTAGAATCTCGCGGGTCGCTGAGGAACAATGAGCGAGCGGGTCTATTTTCGTCAACTCCTTGGTGGACGCGATTTCGCGCTCGACGATCCCGTGGCTCGTCAAATGGTGAACTTCGTGTACGTCGTGGGTGATCGTGAGACGGGAGAAGCGATGCTCATCGACCCGGCGTACCGTCCTCGGGAACTCGTCGAACTCGTTGAAGCTGACGGCCTTCGCGTTGTTGGGGCTCTGGCTACTCACTATCACTTCGATCACGTGGGTGGCAGTTTCATGGGTCGTGAGGTCGAGGGGCTGCGAGAACTGCTCGAGGTAGTTGACGTGCCGGTGCACGTTCAGCGCGAAGAGGCGCCGTGGATCATGCGATCGACCGACGTTGGTACAGACGTTCTCGTCGAACATGAATCGAGCGACATCGTGCGTGTGGGAGAGGTGGACATCACGTTGCTGCATACCCCCGGTCACACGCCCGGGAGCCAGTGTCTCTTGGTTGAGGGGCGACTGATCAGCGGCGACACCCTGTTTCTCGAGGGATGCGGACGCACCGACCTGCCTGGGTCGGACCCTGAAGAGATGTACCGCACGCTGACCCAACGACTGAGCGCGGTGAGCAATGACACGATGCTCTACCCAGGTCACAACTACGCGAGTGAACCAAACGCCACCTTGAGTGAAGTGCGCGCTACCAATTGTGTACTTACCCCCAGGACGTCTGACGAGTGGTTGGCGAAGTTCAGCTGATGCAGTCCTTGAAGCCGTCTGACCACGTTGTGGTTGTTGGGGCGGGACTGGCGGGTTGGCGTTTTGTTGAGGCGGTGCGTCGCGATGGTTTCATCGGCGCGATCACGTTGGTCGGTGACGAGCCCCATTTGCCCTATGACCGCCCACCGCTTTCCAAGCAGGTCCTATCGGGCAAGTGGGATGTCGAGAAGTCCTCACTCGCCACGCACGAGCTGGTCGCGCAACACGAAGTGACGTTGCGCCTGGGTGTGGTGGCATCCGGGCTTGATGTGGCTGCGACGACGGTGCATCTGGCCAATGGTGACGCGCTCAGCGCGACGCACGTCGTTGTTGCGACGGGTTCGAGAGCGCGAATCATGGAGTTCAGTGCGGGTGACCATGTGCACACACTGCGCAACCGAGATGATGTCATCGCACTCGACGCCGCGCTCTCAGTGCTTCAAACCGGGGACCGTGTGGCCATCATCGGTGGAGGTTTCATCGGCGCCGAGGCGGCGACGGCGATCCAAGCGCGAGGCCTTGTGCCGATCGTGTTCGAGGCCGCACCTCGACCCCTGATCAACATTCTTGGTGCGGACGTCTCATCCTGGCTCGAAGGGCTTAGCGCACGCGTCGGCGTCGAGCTTCGTACCGACCAACGAATTGCCGATGTAGTCGCGTTGGAGGATGGTCTGGTCATTCTCATGGACGACGGGAGTTCGCTCTCGGTCGGCGTCGTCATTGCTGGCGTTGGCGCACTAGTCAACGACGAGTGGTTGGCGACCTCGGGCTTGACGATCGATAACGGTGTCGTGGTAGATGAGAACTTGATCGCGGCGCCTCGCGTGGGGGCCGTCGGCGACGTTGCGCGCTTCATGTGGAATAGTCCTCTCGGCATGGAATTGGTTCGCATCGAGCATTGGCAAGTGGCCAATGATCACGCGGCTCATCTGGCGCGTTATTGGACCACTGGTACTCCACCCGAGGCGAGGTTGGTGCCGTACTTCTGGTCTGACCAGTACGGCAAGAAGATCCAGATGCTGGGACATCCGGCACCGAGTGATGAAGTGCTGATGGTGGCGGGCGGCCTCGACCAACAGAAGTGGCTCGCACTCTATTCGCGTGAAGGTGTCGTCACCGGCGTTGTAGCGCTGAGTCAACCTCGCGCGCTCATGCTCTCGAAGCGGCTCCTTGACGAGACCACGTCACTCGATGCGGCACTCGCCCAGGAACCGTGGGTCAGCTAGAACTCGACAGCACTGAGCTCGGGAATGGTCTTCTCGACCCTCGCAATCTGCTCACGCCACGCGGCGCGCAGTCCGAGCCGGTGGTCGTTCGACAGTTGGGGTATCAGAACTCGCTCGGGCGCCCACATGAGCTCCACATCCTCGAGTGACAAGTGACCGGCACCCACGAGCGCCATCAGGCCCGCGCCGCGGGTAGTCGCTTCACGTTGCGGCGACACGGTGACGGGCACCCCGGTGTAGTTCGCGAGCGCCTGGACGAAGAACGTGTTGGCGCTCATGCCGCCATCGACACGAATCTCCTCGATCACGCTGCCGATCTGTTGCTGTGCGGCATCGACGAGGTCCGCGCCGCGATGCGCGATGCCTTCGAGCACCGCGCGCACCAGGTGCGCCTTCGTGGTGCCTCGCGTGATGCCAAAAAATCCGCCACGAGCCCCGAAGTCCCACTGTGGTGTTCCAAGGCCTGAGAGCGCGGGGACGAACCAGACGTCGTTGCTCGACTCGACTGACAACGCCAGGGCCTCGGTATCGCTTGGAGACTCAATGAGTCCCAAGTCGTCACGCAGCCACTCAATACAAGAACCGGCCGCGAGGACGATCCCTTCGATGCCCCAGACCAGTGAGCCGTGCTGGCTTCGCCCCACGATGGGGAAGCACCCTGAGTCGAACTTGGTCATCGTGCTCGGACCCGTGGGGCCACTGATGGTGTCGAGCATGGCACCGGTACCGAAGGTGATCTTGGTTCCCCGCGTGATACAGCACTGACCAAAGAGCGATGCTGGCTGGTCGCCAATGAGTGCGGTGATGCGGGGCGAACCCGGCAGAACGCGCGCGACGCCCTGGTCACCCATCGTGTCGACCAGGGTGGGCATCATTGCAATGTCGAGTCCGAGGATGCCCAGGGCACGTTCGTCCCACTGGTTGACGCTCGCATTCACCAATCCGGTGACTCCCGCGTTGGAATGATCACTCACGTGTGCGTCACCGCCGGTGAGGTGCCAGGCCACCCACGTTTCAATCGTTGCGAATTTAAGTTCCTTCGGCGCGCGACCCGACTCGCGCACGAGCCATTGGGCCTTGGTGGCGGACTGATTCGGTGCGAGTCGAAGTCCTTCGCCCTGTAGCACGAGACAGTCGATGACCGTGCGCAGGTCCTGCCATCCGAGGGCTGGTCCAACCGGTTCTCCCGTGATGGGGTCAAACACGATGGTCGAGGCACGTTGATTCGTGATGCCCACAACATCACATTCACCACCGTCGGCGAGCGTTCGCCTCGCCAGTTCGAGGGTACGGCGAGCGATTTCTCGGGCGTCGAGCTCCACCTCGCCGGGGTTGGGTGTTCGCACGCTGAGCGCGTGCTGGTGAGTGTGGGTCAGGTTCCCTGAGGTATCGACGATGCCCGTGCGCAGGATCGTCGTACCGATGTCAATGGCCAGGGCCCTCACCACGGTGCACCGCCGATCCCGAGCGCTCCCGGGTTCAAGATGTTGTGCGGGTCGAGCTGGGACTTCAGCGCGACGAGCAACGGAAAGGCACTCGCGAGTGCGGCGGGAACAAATCGCGCCCGATTCCGTCCGATGCCGTGGTGGTGGCTGAGTGAACCACCATTGGCCAGCACTTCGTTCGTTGCCTCGTCCCACGCGCGTCGGTAGAACTCGGTGGGGTCACCCGTCGGTCGTCCGGCGAAGGTGAAATACAGGCACGCGCCGTCGCTGTACGCGTGTGATTGGTGCGCTGATACGACGAGCATGTCCTCAATGGACTCGAGTGCGCCGATGACATGCCGTCGCAACGGCGCAAGTGTGGCCCACGAGCCCGAGACCTCGATCGTGTCGACGACGATATCGTGCTCCCAGAGCGAAGCGAGGGCACTGACGTCGTTTCGATGGCTCAGCCACCTTTCGACGAGTTCATCATCGAGCGTCGCCGCTTGAAAGCACTCGTCGAGCACGATGGACATCGTGGCGTCGACGAGCAGGGGATCGCCTTCGTCGAGCACTATGAGCGCGCATCGGTCGATCCCGAAGCTGCGCTCGGACTCGGCGTGGTCATAGAGTCGAAGTACCGCCGGGTGAGTATTGCGCTGCATGATGCGTCGACACGCGTCAAGCCCCTCCTCAAATGAGTCAAAACCGTAGGCTGCGCGTCGCTCGTACGTGGGTTTTGGATGCATGACGAGAGTGGCGTCGGTGATGACGCCAAGGGTCCCCTCAGAGCCCACGAAGAGCTGCAGAAGATCAGGACCGACCGCCTGTCGTGGTGCACGGCCCCCGAGCTCAACGACGTCGCCATTGGCCAGCACGACGGTCAGTGCGCGCACGATGTCCTCAATCTTGCCGTAGCGGTTTGAATACTGGCCCGCACCTCGACACGCGATCCACCCGCCAACGGTGGCCAAGTCGAACGACTGGGGAAAGTGACCGACCGTCCAGCCAAATGCGCCCACGTGCTCTTCGAGGTCAGGTCCGAACACCCCAGCTTGGACGCGAACCGTCCCCGACGTCGTGTCGAGTGAAAGCACCTGGTCGAGCCCGGTGAGATCGAGGGCGATGGCACCGGTGGGGGCGACGGCTCCGCCCAGCACGCCCGAACGCCCACCTTGTGCGGTGACGGCCACCGCATGTTCGTTCGCGAGTCTCATTACGTTGCTGACGTCAAGGGCGGTGCGCGGGCGTACCACTATCCCAGGCCAATGGGGAACGTGACCGTGGCTGACGTCTCGGATACTGAGCGGCCACCAGTCGCGCCCGTGCGATGCCCGCTCGCGTGGCGAGACGTCGTAAGCGACATTGACCGCCTCGAGGGCGCGCACGAGCGACGCCGGTGCGGGGTCGGGGACGTCGGCGCTGAAGGTGGCGTCGGGGTATTCATTTGGCATCTGTGGGCGCGTCATGACCGGCTCACCGTGATACCCGCTGCCATGAACTCCGAGGTCACGAGTGTTTCATAGGCGCGAAGCTGCGAGGCGATCTGGTCCTCGTCCCACCCAAGCGTATTCGCGACCAGACGAGCGACCTTCGGCGCTGCGGCGAGCGAGGCGCGAGCATTGTGAAGGTGAGCGCGGGTTCGTCGGGTCAATAAATCAACGAGTGACGTGGCCATCTCGTGGCGCGCGCTGTATATGAACTCGGCTCCGATAAAGGGGAGTCCGTCAATAACAACCTCACCAAGTGCCGGGTCGTCGTGCACGAGACCCAGAACGGCCTGGGCGTCTGATCCGAAACGTTGATACAGATGGGTCTCGAGTTCTCCTTGGGGGCGCCAGGTGCTCGTCCCGTGGAGGCGCAGGTGCTTGGTCTTGCTTGGCGCGAGCTTCGCGAAATAGGGCTTCAGCGCGTCGACGCCGTCCTCGGCCATCTGGCGATACGTCGTCCATTTACCCCCGGTGACGTGAATCACCCCGTCGTGTGAGTCGGTGACCTTGTGGCGTCGTGAAAGGTCGGCGGTGCGCGCGTTCATCGTCTCTCCGTCTTTGAGTGAGATTTGCATATCACAGCGCGCCGCCAGATCGTGGTC
>JABBNY010000163.1 GCA_019352095.1 Acidobacteriota bacterium | reverse complement strand
CTTCTTGGCGGGAGCCTTCTTCGCTACTGCCTTCTTCTTGGCGGGAGCCTTCTTAGCTGGAGCCTTCTTCGCTACTGCCTTCTTCTTCGCGGCTGGTGCCACTTTCCCTCCTTGGGACTCAACGTTGCTCAATTTGGGACCTCGAGTCACCACCGTGGTAACTCAATCTGGTGCCGCATTGATAGACGTGAACTCGACCATGTACGGCCCAACCTCTCGGTTGTACCGCGACTGTTCGCAGTGCACGGTCCTCGCGAAAGAGCGCCGCTCGATGGCATTGCATGCAACTACATCGAGAAACTTTTGCCTCCTCCGCAGAAGGACATCTAAAAGTTCACTCGCTTTCAATACAAATGTCAAGCATTTCGAAAGTATTTGCAACAATTGTGTCGAGTGAATGATGACGATGGCATCTACCTCGGTCGATCAAATTGTGGTGATGCGTCGAGTAGTGCTCAACGTTCAACGTTGGTACTCGGTCCAAGTAGAAGTGGAAAGACTTCATCACTGATCATTCCCAACTTGCTACTCAGCTCGCGAAGTTGCATCGTCACATCAACGAAGAATGATGTTGTAACGATGATGTCGCGCACTCATCGAGACGGCGCGACGTTACTCTTCGATCCTTCGGGCACTGTGCCAACGCCGCCAGGCGTCTACAGAATTGGCTATTCACCTGTGCGACAAGCCCTCAACTGGGACGGGGCCATCCTTGCAACGCGAAGCCTCACCGACGTCGCTCGACGCGGTCGCAGCGACCGAGGCGACGACCATTGGACTGAACGCGCAGGTGCGCTCGTCGCACCACTTCTTCACGCCTCAGCCCTCAAAGGTGAGACTCTTGGACGACTGGCGTCGCGGATCGATGAGCGAGAAGGTGACGCTGCGCTCGAAGAGTTGCGCGACCGCTACGGTGCCCACCATCCCGCCGTGAGTCTGCTCCAAGGGGTCCTCGGCACCGAGGAACGCGAGCGGTCAGGAATCTGGTCAACGGCGTCGGGGCTGTTTGCGGGTATGCGTACCGATGCCGCTCGAGCTGCTGCGAGGGAAGCGCCCCTTGACATCAACGCGTTTCTCTCGGGCCCTCACCATCTTCACATCGTGGCGCCAAGTCGCCACCAGGCCGTGACCACACCCTTGGTGGTCGGTCTCATCGAGGAACTCGTTCATGCAACCTATGACCGTCACGCCGAAGGCGCACGTTTGCTACTTGCGTTGGACGAACTTGCGAATGTAGCGCCTCTCCCCCGACTCGCCAACATCGTCTCCGAAGGGGGCGGCCAAGGAGTCCTCACCCTCGCGTGCCTGCAGGATCTGAGCCAGGCCCGGTCGCGCTGGGGCGCATCAGGTGAAGGATTCCTCTCACTGTTCGCCACCACCGTGGTACTGGCTGGCATCGCGGATCGACCTACTCTCGAACTCCTTCAACAATTGGCTGGACGAGAAATGGTCCAAACGCCAACGAGCCAAAATGGTCCGAGGGGGCGGCCCCGGGGACACTCGACCAGTTGGGTCGAGCGCGACCGCGCCACCCTCGCCACGGTGGCCCAAGGTCGACCAGGCTTGGCACTTGGTCTAGACGCCTCGAAGACCATGCGCTGGATCCAACTCACTCCGGCCTATCGCGATGAGCGCTTTCGCCACTACCTCGAGCGGTCGGAGCGGTCGGAGCGGTCGGAGCGGTCGGACCTTTCTCGCGAAAGGTGATTCCATTCGCGAAGCGCTAGCCGATCGAGAGGACGCGGCCCCGCCTCACGAACGTGCGCAGTCATCCTCGCTCGCACAATGCTCAGCGAGGCTTCTCGAACACCGCGTGATTGACGCAGCTCGGGGTAGATCTCATCAATTGACTCAACGACCCCCGACGCGCTCTGACCAAATCGTGCGGCATTGGCCCACGCCCGCACAATCTGTCGACGCGTGACACCCGCGCTGCCTTCGAAGGAACCCGCGAATGAGTGCTCGTCAAAGTCCTGGGGGCCACGCTCGGGAACTCGAATCGATCCAATCGACTGGAATCGAGCTGTATCCTTCGCCCACATCGCAACGATCTCCGCTCGTTGCACCTGTATCTTCACTCCGCGCTGTGCGAAGTGCCCTCCCCATAGCGCTCGATAGCCTTCATCAAATTTTGCGACGTGCTCCACACCTTCGAAAGAGCGCCACGGTGTCCACGACGTACGCTGAGACAGTTCGTACCGCAACGTCGAGCGATAGAGCGCATCGGCGGTGGCTGCGTGCGCAAAGAGAGCACGGCTGTCAAGGACGCTCCGCGCGCCCTCTGGTCGAGCACCGATGAGTACGTGATCGTGCAGATGCGGCTCAGCGTGGCGATTGACACCGTGGGTGAAACTCACGATGTCACCCCAGCGTCCCCTTTCATCTCGATCCTCCCCATTTCGTCGATCGCGAACGACAAGGGCGCGATCTTCCAGGTAACCGACCGAGGCGCGCACTGACGCGCGATGCGCCTTGACCACTTCATGAGCACTCTCTGGAGCTATTGCAATGAGTATCGAGATGGGCCGAGGTGCGGCGAAAACCAGGTCGTATCCCCTCACTGATGAGCGCTCTGTGCTTGTCAGCACGTTGGCAACCGCCCTTTCGTCACATGGGTCACCGTCACCGCGCAGCCACCACCCCGGACCGCCGTCGCGTACGCCGTCCAGTTCGAGCGCTGGGTCACTGGTGAAATAGGCGACGTCATTCGATCGTCGAGTAAGGATGCGAAGCATTGACTACCCCCGTGGGAGTACTCAACGGTCGCCTCAGAGTTGAGAAGCGATCCTTCTTGCCAATTCGTGGCCAGCCTTGGCAAACTTCTTGGTCGCGACCACGGCTCCAGGACCCGCCAGCAGCATCAGATGATCCAGAAATGACTCATCGATGATCCGGAATTTCACCGCATGGCGACCGTCGTCGAGCACCAGCCACTGAGAACTCGGGAGGGGCTCGAAGAGGTATCGCTGACCAGGCTCGACCACGACCACGACCTCTTCGCCCTCGTCACCCACCTGGGTCAACCAATTCTTCGCGGTGTCAACTGGGCGCTCCTCGGTGGCCGGGGATTTCGCCACAACCGCGTTGATGCGATCGACGCGGAATGTACGCCATCCCGCTCGGGTCGTGCAGTACGCGCGAACGTACGTGTGCCCGTTCAACACCTTGATCTCTCGAGGCTCGATCGAGCGCGTCGTCGATTCTTCAGCGACGCCAGGCGTGTATTCAATCTTAATGATTTCTCTGTCGGCGACTGCCTGCTGCACTTGGCTCAGCAGGGATTCGTTCGAGGGCGATTCAACCTGTACGAATGAACTCGCCACTCGCTCAATCTTTTGAATCGCTGAGTAGATCGACGGATTGTCGTAGACCCGCGACGCTTCGCGAAGTGCGATGTTGAGCTCAAAAAGGTCACGCCACATGAACGGCGATGGCTCGTCTCGTTCGTTGACGTAGTCGGCACGATATATCGAGTCGTCGGTATCCTCATTGTCCCAATCGTCGCAATCCTTGATCACGCGCGCGGGAAACCTGCTCGAGCCATCACTGGCTTCGGCGAGCGGCTCGAGCGACGACAACCGGTCCATCACGATTCGCACGTGTTCGGGCGAAAGCGAAAATCTCGCAGCCAGTTCGCTGATTCGAAGTCCATCTTCGGCCATGTAGACAGCGTGCAGCAATTGCAGGGTCTCGCCAAGCACGTCATTGGACGTTGGTCCCGAGAACTTGAAGTCGTCGGGGAACGGCTTCGAACTCTTGTTCACCCCATCGAGCCACTCCAACAGTTCGACTTTGAGCGACTTGGGCCCTTGAAGCCGCACTCGTTCCGCCGCTTCGAGTACGAAGCGAAGCGCTGCCCGCGAATTCTCGAAAGAGATGCCGACTTCGACTTTTCCTTCCTTCTTCCGCGCCGGGACGGCGCGAGGATATTGGCGTACCAGGAGATCTGCGTAGTTCTGGTTCGTGGTCACGACAACATCGATTGGCGACGGGGACTTCTGGAATTCCGCTCGCCAGGCCTTGGCGATGCTGAGTGCCTCCTCATCGACTTCGTAGCCATCGCCGAGCACCATCGGCATCGAGGTAATTCGAGAGATTCGATACCCCTTGATCTCATTGGTACCACGGACCCGAGCGACCAGGTACGAGGCCCCGTTGAAGACATCGATGATCAGTGGTTCAACTACACGCAACTTGTTGGTGGAGGACTGATAATGAAACGAGAGTGCCCGTCGTAGTCTCAGTGCTCGCACGACCGGGGTGTAGTACGCGGAGAACTCGAGGCCACCATCACTGGCCGGCGTGTCGTTAAAGACACTGAAGACCCCCGAGGAACCAAAGCCGCAGAATCTCAGCGCTAGTTGAACGACTCGCTGCTCATTCTCATCAAAGTGGATGACCGGCGCGTAGCCGCTCGAGGGATCGATGCGATATCCAACAGTGTCATCGGAGAGGACGACTGTCTCGATATCGAAACCGAGTTCACGAATTCGGGCCTTGTCGCGCTCGAATTTCTGACGCACCGCGCCTTCATTACCTTCGTACGCGCGAATCTTCCTCGGCCCCTTCGACGACACGGGATATTCATCGATCTTGAGATCACGCACAATCTCTTCCTGGGTCAATGGCTTCTCGTCGGTCCACGCGCGCTGAAGTAGGAGCACGAGCGCGATTAAACGCTCACGACTCTGCTCTAACCCACCTCGAATACTGCTCATGAATCTCCTGTCATCAACTCTCGAGGGTACTGGAGTTGGGTCACAACCGGTCGTGCGACTCTATTTCGAGTCGTCTGGATCTGCCCCGAGGGTCCTCGTGGCGACTTCGCGGCGCCAACTCCCTGATCGACCCCCGGCCTTCTCCCACAGCGCGACCTCTTCTATGGTCATGGTGCGGTCAGTGGATTTGCACATGTCGTAGATCGTCAGCGCCGCCACAGTCACGGCCATCATCGCTTCCATCTCAACGCCGGTCCGGTCCACCGTGTCCACGCTCGCTTCGACATCTATATGTGTATCGGCGATCGTGAAATTGACGTAAACGTTGCCGACGAGCACCGGGTGTGACATCGGCAGAAGGGTTGACGCCAACTTGGCCGCCTGAATGCCCGCCACTCTGGCGGTCGCCAGGACATCACCCTTGTTCATCGCATTGGCCGCCACACTGGCCGTGGTCTCGGGCAACATGTTGACGCGACAACGAGCGAGCGCCCGACGCGCACTGACCTCTGAGGGGCCCACGTCGCGTGGGAATGCGCCATTACGCGCCGTTCTTCGGAGTTGGTGGAAGTCGTCCACTGGGTAATGCTACCGAGCATTGACTGAAGGCGCGTTCAAAACCAGTACACTGCCCTCGACGCTTTGCTGTACAGGAGTAGCCAATGCCAACCTATGAATACGAATGCCAATCATGTCACCAGCGGGTGGAGGCGGTCCAGAAGTTCTCGGACCCCGCCCTCAGCACGTGCGAAGCCTGCGGCGGTGAATTGAGGAAAGTCTTCTCGGCAGTCGGCATTGTCTTCAAGGGGAGCGGCTTCTACAAGAACGACAGCCGTGGTGCGAGCAGCTCTGCGACTCCACCGGCTTCTGCCCCAACGACGACTCCGACACCGGTCGCCTCCACGACGAGCTCGACGTCGAGCTCGTCATCGACGTCGAGCTCGACCGACTAAGAACCCGAGACCGCGACGCCACCTATTGCGAGTGATTGGCCTGCGGCACTGCCTGGCAGCCACTCGACATCATTACCCACGTAGAGAACGTCGAGCAGCATCCTCTGCAGCGTTGACGCGACAGTGATCTCGCGTACTGGCTCAGCGAGTTGACCATCGCGAATCATGAGACCGGTGATACCGACCGAGAAGTCGCCCGAAATCGGATTCACGCCCGAGTGAACTCCGGTTAGCGACTCAACGAAGATACCGTTGCCGACACGACGAAAGATCTCGGTCTGGTCGAACTCACCCGGCGCGAGTTGCAGGGCGCGACATCCCGCCGACGGCGAGCCCGCGATGCCCCCGCGCACCGCGCTACCTGTCGTCATCGTGGGAGCGGGACATGCGGGCGCACAGGCCGCAATCGCGCTGAGGCAGAACGGGTT
>JABBNY010000162.1 GCA_019352095.1 Acidobacteriota bacterium | reverse complement strand
GTCATCGATAGTGAGTGTGGATATGGTCATTGGAGAAATTCCTTCTCCGCCCTCTCAGTTGATTAATTCGTCAGCGCGAACTGTCTCACTAGAGGTTGACACAGAGGGGGTGGCGTTGAAGTCGTGTCAATCGTCATGTCGTATTTCATGTTGTCGTGAACTACGGCGGACGTGCCAGATGCGAAGCCTACGTAGCGGTCCCCTCGGAGAGCTTCTTGGCGTATCAATTCCTCAACCTCACACGTGACCCCGACCCAAAATGCCCCGACCAGCAGATCACGAGCATGTTTTCGAATGCTGGCCTCAATGATGCAATGGTCAATGACCATGTCGACTCCACTCTGGTTCATGGCGGCCCAGGCCTCATGTGAATGTCGACTGATGGTGAAGAAAGTGTCATTCATCCTCGGCACCCACGATGGAGAAGGGCCAAGGCCCGCCACGATATGCAGTGCGTCTGCCCCCTTTGACTGGCCTGACTCATCGTGGTCAAGAAAATAGTCTTCTGGCCAGCCAACAATGAGAGCGTCGATGCCCGTGGCGTAAAGAGGGCGCGGCCACATATGTTGCAAATGTCTGATCAGCGTGCTCTTGCCAGCGCTGCTGGGGCCATTCAAAACAATCAAGTCGCCGGGCATTAGCCGAGTTTGACGGCCGGTTTGTTCGATGTCAACTTTCTGTCAACATCGACAAGGCGCCAATGCAAGGTGCAGACCTGTCGCTTTGGGCCTTCGACACCAACATGTACAAAATGCCCTCAGTTATTGTACAATATCTTCATGGTGAGAATATCTGTCAGCAAGGCACGGGAAAGGCTCTCGGAAGTTGTCGAGATGTCTCAATCTGAGCCGGTGGTGCTCGAGCTCTACGGAAAGCGCGCCGCTGTGATGGTGAGCCCTGATAAATACGACGAGATGCTCGAAGCACTCGAAGAGTCACATGATGTCGCGGCGTTCGATGATGCACTGGCGGAAGTCGGAGACAACATCCCCTGGGAGCAAGTAAAGAGCGATCTCGGCTGGTCGTGAGCAATTACGAAATTGAATTTCGGCCAGCGGCACTTCGAGAACTTCGAAAGATAGACCGCTCGACTCAGCCCCGAATCCAAGGCGCCATTGCACTCCTCGCGCAAGATCCGCGACCCCCAGCGTCCCGCCAACTCCGCGGACGCGACGGCTACCGACTCAGAGTTGGCGACTATCGGATTGTCTACACCATCGATGATGGAGTGCTACTAATTGTGGTCGTTACCATCGGTCATCGTCGAGAGGTCTATCAATAACCGAACCACGTTGTCACTCGCCAGTCGGAGAATGTGCACGTCGGCCCTTCGATGAATTTCCATTGTTGCGCAAGGAATAGTTGAACTAGGTTCATGTCTGTGAGTCATGCCACTTCGTCTTGGGGTCCTGTCTCACCACGAGAACTGAAATTAAAGAGATTGCGCTACCGATTTCGACCGCCAGTTCCGAAGCCTTTCAATCGCTTTCAGCTCAGTATTTGGCGACTGCAACGCTTGGTACTGGGCGACAATAGGAGACCTCGCTAGCTTCACCTCAGTCGCCAGTGCAAGTTTGCATTCGTATTGCGTCGGTCCAGGAAATCAGGCTTTGTCGCCTTTCAGGGTCCTATGACGTAACGTACAGACATGATGAACCCGGACTCACCCTTCTCGGGATCAACGGTCCGGTTGCGACGGACAACTTGGGTCCTTCGTTTTCGCCATTCACGCAACCCGATACTTCGCGGCCTCTCGTGGATTTGGAGCAACCCGATCACAATGGCAATACCAAGTCAGATTGCCAACCGTCGCCACGATCTTCGCCGCCTTGTCGACCGTCTAAGGCCACCTGTCTAGACGAACAGGCGCCAATGCAAGGTTGCACTCTTGTTAATTTGGCCCTCCTACAACATTCATCCTTCGGATGAGATGAGCGGTTCTTAGTCTCTGCTCGGGACGTGGGCTAGAACCGTGAACGATAGTGGAATCCGAGGACGGTCCTCGGGCACGACAAACAGGCCTGACGCATTCTCCCTCAGCCAGGGGAACTGATGAAAAAGCGTCCAGTCGTGTTCGATTAGTGAATCCAGCACAAGGCCTTGTCCAATCAGCGCCGCAACAATCTCGCCGATGGAGTGGCTCCACTCATAGGTTCTGGTGGCGCTGAGTTCTTCTCCGTCGGTATACGTAGAAGTGCTGTCGAAGATGAATGGATTGTTGGGTTCCTCGAAATAGCCGTAAATGACCCGTTCCCCGTCATCGTCGAAGCACGAAGTAAACGGGTGAACGTCGTGGAGATACAGCCTGCCCCCCGGAGCGAGCAGGTCCGCGACGACCCCACCCCACGTGGCCACATCAGGTAGCCAGCACAGCGAACCAAGGCTGACGTAGACAACGTCGAACCGTTTGCCCGAGAGTGCTTGAGAAGCGTCGTAGACATTGGCGCAGACGAAGGACGTGCGCTCGGATAGACCGGCGCGTTCTGCGAGTGAAGTGGCTTCGTCAATAGCCGCTGGTGAGAAGTCGAGACCGGTGACGATGGCCCCGGCTCTGGCCCAACGTAGCGTGTCCATTCCGAAATGACATTGCAAGTGTACGAGTGTTTTTCCCTTTAGGAGCCCTAGCGCCTCGATCTCTCTTGCCTGGGGTCCCGGTGCGCTCAGAAGCCAACCCTCAACGTCGTAAAACCGAGAATCGACGTGAACCCTGACGCGACTGTTCCAATTTATGAGATTGGCTTCGAGCCGTGGTTCCATCCGCTAAGAGTACTTTGACGTACTGAGGCCCGAGTTACCTCAGACCGTCTTCATTTGATTTACTGACAACCTGTGAAGCCTCCAGTGCAAGGTTGCATTCCTGTCACGTCGGGCCTTCGACAAAATTCCCATCTTTGAGCAAGGAAGTGACGAACTAGATTCAGGTTTGTGAGTCATTCCTCTTCGCCTTGGGGTCCTATCTCGTCACGAGAACAGAGACTAAAGAGATTACGTTACCGACTTCGTCCGCCAGTTCCAAAGCATTTCAATCGCTTTCAGCGCAGCATTTGGCGATTGGAACGCTTGGTACTCGGTGGCAATTCGAGAAATGGCTAGCTTCACATCAGTCGCCAGCGCGAGGTTTCAGACCAGTTACGTCGGGCCTTGGACACCACCGCATTCGACATCAGATACCGCTTCATCTCACGGGCTCGTACACCACTCGTCGGGACTCAACTCTACGGAATCAATGTTGACTCAAATGACCCGAGACCTTTGAGTTTCAAATGACAATCGCGCACCCTCAAGCCAACACTAGTACATATTTGTACTATTCTGATGACATGGTGAGTGGCGACCTGATAAAAGAGGCTCGATTGCGAGCCGGTCTGACCCAAAACGAACTGGGCGCGCGACTCGGCAAATCTCAGTCCGTGATTGCCCGTTGGGAACGCGATGATGTGTCACCCAGTCTCGAGACTTTACGCGAGGTGGTGCGCGCGTGTGGTTTGGACCTCACGTTCTTTATGTCCAAATTTGACGACTCGAACGTGACGATCATCGACCAGCATCTGCGAATGTCACCGGCCGAGCGTTTCGCCGATCTCATGGTGCGCGTACGATTCCACGATCGCCGTGCGCAGCGAAAGACGGAGCACCATGCCTGAATTAGTTCCCTATCGCCCGGACGAAATCCTCGAAGTACTCGAACGCCACAACGTTCTCTACGTCGTCATCGGTGGACTCGCTGCCGAACTGCGCGGTTCTCCCTACGTCACTCGTGATGTCGATGTTACGCCCGCACGCACCCGCGAGAACTTCACCAGACTTGCGGCCGCCCTGAGAGAACTCGACGCCAAGCTTCGGATTCCAGACATGGAAGAACCGCTAGTTATACCGCTTGATGAACGAACATTTGGGCAAGCTACCACGTGGACCTTCGTGACCGAGCACGGCTATCTGGACATTGCCCTACTTCCAGACGGCACTCGAGGTTACGACGACTTAAAACAATCAGCTACTCATGAGCAAATAACAGACAGCGTGACAATCATGGTCGCGGCGCTGGCCGACGTCATTCGTTCCAAAGAAGCAGCCGGTCGCGAAAAAGATCGTGCGGTTCTACCAATTCTCCGCCAAGTCCTCGAGCGCTCGCGCCAAAAGGAGCGAGACAATCGTGGAATGGAACTCTGACGTTCGGCGTGTTTTAAAATGGCGAATCGCGCTCAGCAACAATCATGCTCTCGGGTGGACCTTGAGTCACACAATAAGAACCCGCCATGCCGGAGTGTGCAAATTACGCTATAATTCTGTACATGACGACGCTACCCATTGCCGATGCTCGCGCCCAGTTGTCCAAATTGGTCGACGAAGCCAGTTCGACCCACGAACGAATCGAAATCACAAAGAATGGGCGTCGAGCCGCCGTGCTCATGGGCGCCGACGACTACGACGCTATGCGCGAGACAATTGCCGTGTTGTCCGATTCGGCCCTCCTGCTTGCTCACGAGGTGGGCGTCCAGGAACTTACGAAAGCCGACACCCTCAACGCCGATCAACTGGCGGAAGCAATGAAGAACGTCGGACGCAGTGTCGACAACAAATAGAGACAACTACAACCTACAAGTCGCCCGCTCAGCAGCCTCAGCAATTACCGACGTGCTCCCCGAGAAAATTGCGCATGCAGTGTACGAATTCATCACGGGTCCCTTACTTGAGAATCCACAACGTGTTGGCAAGCCTCTCGGTCCACCCTTGGCACCCGCGTACTCAGCGCGCCGCGGCGACTATCGGGTCCTGTACTTCATTGATGACGCCACGCACATGGTGAAGGTCACGGCGATCAGACATCGCGCAGACGCATATCGGTCGTGAATCACTGAGATCGATCGCGGCCATGCCCGAACGGTTCGCGCGATCTGATTTTGTGGGCGCTGAGGGACTCGAACCCCCGACCTGCTGAGTGTAAATGTAAATCGATTCGTCGTCATAGGTCGTCATCGGTCGATTTTGTCGATATTCATTGAGATTTCTGTCGCCCGCAGTCGGTTCTGTCGTGTGCCGTCGGAAAAGTATGAGGGATGCTTTGAGGGATGAATCACGGTACTTTTCAACTCTCGACGATCACGAGTGGCCCTCGCACTCGTCACTCGAAGTCTTCGAACGAATACCGCAAATTCTTGCCGATCCTCATGGGAGCAATTAGATCATTGAGGTCAAGCCGACACGAGCGGCTTAATCGCGTCAAGCGATGAGCCGAGGTGGTCCCGCTCAAGTTCAAGGTCATATCGAGCTTGGAGGTTGATCCAGAACCGCTCGCTCGTGCCAAAGAACCGGGCGAGCCGCAGTGCGGTATCTGCGCTGATTCGCCGCTTGCCGTGGACGATCTCGTTGATCCGTCGGGGCGGGACCCCGATTGAGATCGCGAGGCGGTGCTGGGTAACGCCGAGCGGCTCCAGGAAGTCCAAGAGTAAGACTTCGCCCGGGTGAATCGGTGTAACTGTGATTGCCATATCAGTTCCTTTCAGTGGTAATCGATGATCGTGACTTCTTCGGGTCCTGCCTTCGTCCAGCGAAAACAGATCCTCCACTGGTCGTTAATTCGAATGCTGTACTGCCCCACCCGATCTCCGCTCAGCTTCTCGAGTCGATTTCCGGGTGGAACTCGAAGGTCAGCAATTGTCTCGGCGGCGTCGAGAATTGCCAACTTACGCAGGGCGACTCGCTGAAGGTCACCGTGAAACTTTCGCACCGCCATGCGCAACCAAACCCGTTCGGAGTCTCTATCGCCGAACGATTGCAGCACATTAAAAGTATATCCCTGTGCGTTATGAACGCAACACGTTATACCGCGGGATTTTGGAGCCTTCCTTGACTTGGCCTGCGCTCTCCGAGGGAACTTCCTGACCTCTCACATCGCTAGGTGACTGGTGTTAAACAGGCGTTCCTGCACTGATCGTTGGACTTGACCGAGTCAGTATTCAATTCCGAGAGAGTTCGGGCGAGAATCGGTGTGATATTTGCAGTCGGCCCCTTTTCGTGATGTCAAAATGCAATCACGGCTCGGTGCAAGAGTCCGTTATCGGTCTCTCACCCGCCCGCGAGTTGCCATCCCTTTGGTGTTGACTGCACTCCGAGCACCGCGAGACGCGCCAAGTTGGCCGCGGCGGCTAACAGTGTGAAGTCGGCGTC
>JABBNY010000161.1 GCA_019352095.1 Acidobacteriota bacterium | reverse complement strand
CCTGCGCGAACAGATCGCCGGCTGGTCCGGCTCGAAGGGCGCGCTGCTGGCTGGCCTGGCTTGGAGGTGATGAGTGCGTTGCAGTGGGCGAAACCCACCCGCGTGCTCGAAGCGCACGGCACGTCGAACTTGGTGTGAACGCCAGATACGGCTGGTGAGTTGAGCGATGCGTTCGTCACCGTGGGTTCGACAAGGACAGCGCCGACGAGCAACCCACCGATGCTGAGCGCGGTCAGCGCGTGCGTGAGACCTGCTCGCATCTGACCTCCTCCCTCGCCAGTTCCCGTTGTGAGGACTGGTTTTCAGGCTCATAACGAGTCTGGGGAAGTTAGGTCGTCGTGTCATGATGTGAATGCGCTGAAAGTTGATAGCCAACCCGCATCATTGTGAGTAGTGCAGATGTGTCATTGCGATGGCGCAGCGACGCGTCGAAGGACTCGCTCCTAGGGCGCGTGACACCGATCGTGCGATTCGACTTTCGCTAGCGCTAGCGCTGGTGCGACGATCACGCATCACGCGAACGTCGCACCAGTTCGACACGCGAGGTGTCAGTTGGTGACACCTGGATTCATGTGGAACCCCGGCTGGTGCTTAAGGATCTCTCGTCGAGCGATGGTCATCTTGTGCACTTCATCGGGGCCGTCGGCGATTCGAAGGGTCCGCTGGTGTGCGTACATCTGTGCGAGCGGAAAGAATTGACTCACGCCAGCGGCACCGTGGACTTGAATGGCTCGATCGATCACCTTGAGCGTGACGTTGGGGATAGCGACTTTTATGCCAGATATCTGACTCGCGGCGGCGCGGTTGCCCACCGTATCCATGAGGTACGCGGTTCGAAGGACATATTCGCGCGCCATATCGATCTCGATTCTCGATTCGGCGATCCAGTCCTGGATCAGTCCTTTATGGGCGAGGCTCGTACCAAAGGTGACGCGCTCGAGCGATCGGATGACCATGAGCTCGAGCGCTCGTTCGGCGACGCCAAGTGATCGCATGCAGTGATGTATTCGACCCGGTCCGAGGCGGGCCTGGGAGATTGCGAAACCTCCACCTTCTTCGCCGAGCAGATTGTCAACCGGCACGCGCACGTCTCGATAGATGATCTCAGGGTGTCCCCCTCGTTCGGTATATCCAAAGACGTGGGGATCGAGGCCGAGTTCGACGCCGGGGGTGTCCTTAGGTACCACGATCATCGACTGCTGTAGGTGACGTGCTGCATTGGGGTTGGTCTTACCCATGACAATGAGCACCTTGCAGCGTTCGGAACGAGCGCCCGAGCTGAACCATTTACGGCCGTTCAACACGTACTCGTCACCGTCGCGATCGATCGAGAGACCAATGTTTGTCGCATCCGATGAAGCTATGTCGGGTTCGGTCATTGAAAAGGCACTGCGAATCTCACCGGCGAGCAGTGGCTCGAGCCATTCTGCTTTGACCCGGTCCGAGCCGTATAGGTGGAGGATCTCCATGTTGCCCGTGTCGGGTGCGTTGCAGTTGAGCGCTTCGGAGGCGAAGGACACGCGACCGAGCATTTCAGATATCGGCGCGTAATCGAGATTTGAAAGCGGCGTACCGGGTGTACCGGGACGAAGGTGAGGCAAGAAGAGATTCCACAGACCGCGATCGAGCGCGGCGGCCTTCAGCTTGTCGAGCACGGGCGGGTAACCGTCGGGACCGACCGAGGTGAGTTGGTTATGGTATGTCTCTTCGTTCGGGAGAATCACCGAATCCATGTAACGACGCACCTCTTCGTGCATCTCGAGACCTTGCTGGCTGAACTCGTACGGCATGTATGACCTCACTCACTGAAATGGCGTCGGCGCCTATGGTCGAGGTTACTCACTGGCGCATTGGCACAACGTCAGTGATCAGGGCGCGATTCCTTGATGCTCCAGTCGGAGCGAACGTGCGCTCGAACTAACCCGCATTCAGCCTCGTTACCTGTTCAGTGGGGGAGGTGACGCGCGACAAAATCGCCACGAACTAACGTTTAACCCAGTGAAACCCCTCTCGCAATACTGGCGTCGCCGTGGTCCGTTGCGTACGGTCGTCTTTGGCACCGTCGTCACGTTGACCGCGCTCGTGGCGGTGCCGAACCTGGGCTCCTCTCATCGTGCACTGGTCAGCCCCACGACCAGCGTTCCCTCGACCACCACCACGATCGGTCTCTCGACGGTGACTACGGTGGCGTCACCGACGCCAGTACCTCACGCGCTTCGACTGCCCTGGCCGAGCATCGCCAGTGCCGCGGTGGCGGTCCCTCGTCTCTCTATCGCCGCGACATCGGCGCAACAGCCCGTCGTACCGATTGCCAGTATCACGAAGTTGATGACCGCGTGGGTGGTGCTGCAGAAATTGCCGCTAGCGCTGAACCAGCGCGGACCGTGTCTTCAAGTGAGTGCCAATGACGTCGCGCTCTACGACCACGACGTCGCGACCGATCAGTCGAGCGTGAAAGTGGCGCTCGGTGAGACCCTGTGCGAAGGGATGTTGCTGCGTGGCATGCTCGTGCACTCTGCGGGGAATTTCGCGCAGCTGCTTATTGAATTGGCGCACATGAGTGACGCACAGTTCGTCAATGAAATGAACAAGACGGCGTTGTCCTTCGGTCTCAAGCACACCCACTACGTGGACTACTCGGGCATATCGGCCGGAGACGTGTCGACCGCCCAAGAGCAATCTGTGGTGGCGGTGAATCTGATGACCAACGAACCCGTCGTGCGTCAGATAGTCGCACTTCCCGCGGTCAAGCTCCCCGTCGCGGGTACCGTGGCCTCCTACACGCCCTACGAGGGTCAATACGGTGTGGTGGGCGTCAAGTCGGGGTACACGATCCCCGCGGGGGGCTGTGACGTGATGGCGATCAATGTCTTCATTGACCACACCGTCATTCCGATCTACGCAGTCGTGATTGGCGTGCACGGGGCCAACGCCATCAATCGATCGGGGTTCATAGGATTGCAGTTGCTCGACATGATCCGCTCACGTATCCGCGTGAAGTCGACCGCCACTGGCCGCGTTGTCGAGTGGGTGGGCTGGCCGGGTTACGTGACCACCACGACTACCACGACCGCGCCGACCACGACCACGACCGGCCCATCGCCCTCAACTACTTCCTCAACGACGACTTCTTCTACCACCACGACGGTGCACTAGCGCTCAGTAGGACGGGCCCCGCGTTTGTTGGAGGGTTCAAAGAGTGGCTGGGCGCCCGCGAGCCTCCAATCAGTGCGTGGACACGTGAACAATTCGTAAAAGGCTTCGATTATCGCGTCATAATTCGCGCGCCAGCCAACGAAGTCGGCCCACGCCGCGTCACGGTCGCTGAGGAGCGCGATCCCACTTCGCTCCAGACGTTGTAGGACCAGATTGAACACGTCTCGTGAGATAGAAATAGGCGTCTCATTGCTTGGGTGCGCGGGGTAGGGCACCTGGAAGTAGTCACTGATCCTTCGTAAGGTGAGCCATCCCGACCGGATGCACAGGCCCGCGGTGGGTGACGCGGGGAGGTCCACCGCCGCATTGAAGAGTGCGGCGGCGTCGAGCACGTTCGCGGCCGAGGTGATCCACGTCTGGTCGGGCTCGGGGGAGCGGTAGTAATTGAGGATCGCGAGGGTCGTGTGCGTTTCCCCGACTTCAATGAACCACTGCTCCCATTCGCGCCAGAGCTCGTCTAAACGCTCGTAGGAGTCGACACTCTTCGCCATTTCGAGTACACCCCAGGGGGTCGCGGGCTTGCCCGCGCGCACGGTCAGTCGAGAGACCGAGATCTCGCGGCGTTGAAATGCGCTGTAGAGCGTTGGAATGAATGAAATGAGAAGGGCCAGCAGGGTGAGCCCGACACCGGCCTCGATGAATCCGAGGGTCACCTGTGCAGCGCCGCTGCCCGATGCGGTACCCAAGGTGAGTAGTGATGAGCCTGAGATCTCGATGGCCCGGGCAAATGAGCCGACGCCCGACGCCATGAATGCAAAGGCGAACGCCACGACACTGAGTCCGAGCCAGGTTGCCTGATAGCCGAGCAACACGATTGACGCGTACATCGAGAGGATGCGGTCGCGCACGGCGTAGGCACGATTAGCGCGCGCCAGTACTCGAAAACCGGTGCCGATGAAGCGACCAAGGTAGTGGCTGAGGCGCACTTTCGCGACGCGAGGCAACAGAAACGTTCGAACCGCCGCATCGAGCACCACGAGTTGAAGTGCCAGTGCGATGATCGCGTACAGCACCCGTAACCATGCGGCCATCTCGGTCAACTCCCGTTGTCAGAAAGGTCGAGGTTGTTGGCCCCGGAGTGGGATCGACTCGACGCGTTAGGAGAGTGTACGAGCATCTCCATCGTCGCGCACCTGATCTTCTATAACCCAACCTGGGTCTCTCTGGTTCGCTTAGCCCTGGTGGGGCGAATTGGTATATTCAGTTCCAACAACGGGGTGCGCGGGGGACCAGAACTCCTTGATGATCACTTGAATTGTGGCGGCGACGGGTATGGCGAGTAGTACGCCGACGAACCCGCCGAAGATGCCGCCAACCCACGACCCGACTTCGGCCCCAACAAGAATCGATATGAACACGGTCAAAGGATTGAGCTTCACCGCTTTGCTCATGATGATCGGATTGAGTACGTGATTCTGTATGACCAGGTAGACAAGAAACACGACCAGCGTCACCACTCCCGCGGTGAGCGAGTGTCCGAGTGCGAACAGAACGGTTGGAAAACCGGCCAGTGCACCACCGATCGATGGCAGAAAATCAACGAGTGCGACCCACAGGCCAAAGAGCAGGGCGAAGGGTACGTGCAAGAGCGCCAGCGTGACAAACACGATGAGACCCCCGAGGAGTGAGATAACGAGACTGCCCATGACGTAACCGAGTGCCGCTTCGCTGACCTGCTCGCTTACGCGCACCAGGCGCGCCGCGTGCGCCGGCTGCATCATCGAAAGGAGCGTCTCGCGAATCTTGGGCGCCTCGAGCAAGACGAGCACGACGAACGCGAACATCGTCACGGCGAGCAAGGAAATCGAGACGGCCCCTTTGCCGAGCGCGAGCGCCGGCTTACTGAGGCCATTGGCGAGGGGGATCAGTTTGGATGAGTTCCGTTCGAACCAGTGCTGGATGTGATAGCGGGTGAGCAAGTGGCCGATCCAACCCTTGCCGTGCTGAGCCTTGCTCACGTACCTGGGTAGCGTGTTGGCGAGGTGCGTGAGACTGTTGACCAGCGGGTCGCCAAAGACAAAGGCCAGCGTGATGAATACCAGCACGGAAGCAAACGAGATGATGGCCACCGCGAATCCGCGTCGGGGGACCTTCCATCGCTGTAGCCCATCCACCAGTGGATTCAAGATGAGAGCGATGAAGCTGCCGACGAGCATGAGCAGCAGAACGTCACGCAATCGATAGAGCAGTTTCGCGAGCGCGTAGACCGCAACGACCGACAGAATCGTGACGAAGATCGTCTTGAGTGGCACATTGTTGGCTTGGGCGCGCTTAAACATCTTCTCGCGACGAGTGTCAAGCGCTGACTTGTCCTGTGGGGGCTGGTCCGGCACGACTGATCCACTCCCTGGGTAGTTCTCTGCGAGTTACGCTACCGCTCCATCAAGTCCTGGGTGAACCGCGTCGATGCACTGTGATCGCTCGATGGTGCTGCGTGCGCCTCAGCTTGATTGGGTGATGGTGTTGAGCGGCCCGAATCGACGGCGGTAGAGGATCCAGCAGACGCCACCCGCAATGGTCGGGAGCCAGTACGAACTAACTCGAAACGCCAAGGTCGCCACGACCGCACTCGCGCTGGGCACGTTCGCGAGAACGAGAAGACCGCTGAGGCTCGCCTCGACGATGCCGAGACCGCCTGGGGTCAGCGGCAAGAGTGCGATGACCGCCGTGGCGGCGTAGGCGAGCAGGACTAGTGAGGGATTGGGACGAGCGCCGGTTGCGCGAAGCGCAGCGAGCAGGCTTAGATAGTCCAGCCCGATTCTTCCAGCCACCAGCAGAATCGCCTTCCACCAGTTCTGACCGAGGTCAGCCTTTACCAGGTCGCGTTCGGCGAGGAGTCGCTGTGGAAGGTCCGTAGTGCGAGGACGCCGCGGCAATTTGTTGAGGAGCCACTGGATGGCTCGTCCCATCAAGAAGAGCACATTGTCGGTCGTCAACAGTACGATGCCCAGGGCCATGATCAGGATGAATCCGATGAA
>JABBNY010000160.1 GCA_019352095.1 Acidobacteriota bacterium | reverse complement strand
ACTAGTACGACGATAACCTCGGTGCGTGTCTCTCGATTCGAGCAGTCCCGGCAACGAACCGAACGAACCTCTTGTCGTGGTCGACCCTCATCGGCTGGAGGCCTTCAGCGACTCGGTGATGGCGGTGATCATCACGATCATGGCCTTCAACCTGAAAACGCCGGTGACCGCCAACCTCCACGGGTTGGCGAGTCGTGTCCCGTCCATCCTCGTGTACATCCTCAGCTTCGTCTTCGTTGGAATCTATTGGAATAATCATCATCACCTGCTTCGAGCGACGCGCCGGATCAGCGGTGCCGTCATGTGGACGAATCTGCACCTCTTGTTCTGGCTCTCACTGATCCCCTTCGCCACGGCCTGGGTGGGCAGCGCGCACGCCAACGCCCTGCCGGCGAGCGCGTACGGCGTAGTGGCCCTCGGCGCGGCCCTTGCGTACTTCGCGCTTCAACGCTCGATACTGAGGGCGAATTCAGATCACGCTGCAATCCTTCGCGCGGTAGGCAAGGACGTGAAGGGGATCGTGTCGCCACTCATCTACGCGGGCGGTCTCGCGTTGGCGTTCGTGAGCCCCTACATTGCCTATGGCTGTTATGCCATCGTGGCGATCATGTGGTTTGTCCCCGATCGCCGCCTGACCAAGGTTGCCTGAACCCCCAAGCACTTGGCTCGTCGGTTACTGGGACCTTTGGCACTAGGTGTCAGACCACGACGAGTCGATACTTGTTTTGAAGCCGCGCAGTTCCGCGTGACCCGAAATGTTCACCAGTCGCGCCTGCGTGCTACTGCGTAGAAGGGAAGTATCCATGACGCCGGTCAAAGTGAAGATAGTGATCCTCGGCGGAGGTTTCGCGGGCCTGCGCGCCCTTTATCGGCTGCGCGCACTCGGCGAGCGCGCGGACATCGTGCTGGTCGATCCGCGCACGTCGAGTCTGGCTCGTCCGGCACTTCCAGAGGTCGCGTTCGCCGGCAAGCCGGTCGAGCACGCACGCTTCCCCCTCGAGCGTCCCGTCACGCGAAGCGGCGCGCAGTTCATCAATCGAGGAGTCGAACGCATCGAAGCGACCGAGCGGCGCGTCGTGTTCGACAATGGCGACACGCTCGCCTACGACTACTTGTTCGTTGGCCTTGGCGCGAAGAAGGATTACGACGCGATCGTCGGGTTTCGCGAGTTCGGTTACTCGATCTGTGACGACACCGAGGCGCCACGCCTCGCTCAGGCGCTGAGTGAGTTCAAGGGCGGCCCGGTGGTCGTCGGGACGGCGAAGAGCGTGTGGGGAACGCGCGTGAGTGCGCCGATGTTGGCTGCGCCGTGTGAGGGCCCGGTGGCTGAGATCATGTTCATGGTTGGCCACGACCTGCGCGTACGGGGTCTTCACCAGTCGAGTGCGATCAAGGTCTTCAGCCCGGGCGACATCTTCTTCGAAGACGTGGGTACCCGGGTCCACACCGATGTCGGTGCACTGATAGCGCGTGAAGGAATTGAAGTGACCACGGGCAAGATCCTCAGTCATCTCGAAGAGGGCGCCGTGGTCTTTGAAGACGGCGATCGCTGGGAGAGCGCGCTCTCGATTGTCTTGCCGCCCTACAGCGGTAACGACGTCGTGAAGCGCTCCGCGGGCCTCGGTGACGAGATGGGCTTTGTACCGACTGACGTCGCGATGCGTCACCTCGACTTCGAACGTATCGTCGCCGCCGGTGACGCCACCGCGCTCTCGATGCCTAAATTGGGCCACATCGCGGTGATGCAGGCCGACATCGCGAGTGCGACCCTGATTCGTGACGTCACCGGTGAAGGCGAGATACCCGACTTTCGACCTGAGGTGTTCTGTATCGCGAACCGCGGTGGTGAACAGGCGACGTTGATCTACTCCAACGACTTCTTCGGTGGGCCCATCGATCTCACGATGAGTGGCGCGGTCGCGCACATGATGAAGTGGGGATTCGATGAGTATTACTTCCACACCGCCGGTCACCTGCCACCCGACTTGGCGACCGAGGGTCTGGAACTGGTGCTTCGAGAGTTGAGGAACTGAGTAGACCGATGTAGCGAGGAGTCGGTTCACGCCGTCTCGCGGCGACGCGAACGCGAGAAGCGCGGGTGAAGCTTCGTCCATCGACACGGTGAGTTAGGCCGTGCATGAAGCGAAATGTCGTCGCCCATCGCGGCGTCGTTGTACTTCTCGCGCGACGTTGTCGGCGCATCCTCGAGAGAAGAAGAAGTGGTACTGACGCGATGCACGTGTGAGGAGTTATGACCTTCTTCTCTAGCCAATCTTTTAGAGAGTGACTATGAAGGTAGTGGAGTTATCTCAGTGCGGTCTTGAGCAATCGAAACCGCCGTTCGAAGGAGTCATCATGACGTTCAGTCCTTCTACACCCGAGTCGAGCCAACGTAGCGGTACCGACGCGATGTCGCCTCGCGACAGAAAAAAAGCGCATTCATTAGGACTGACCTCGGCGACTGCTCTCGTCATTGGATCGATTGTCGGTACGGGGGTGTTCACGATGCCCGCGGTGCTCGCGGGAGCGGGAACGATGGGGATTATCGTGCTCGGCGTCATTGCCGTCGGGGCGATGCTGCTGGCGATGCTCTTTGGCCAGTTGACGAGGCGGATCCCCAATAGTGATGGTGGTCTCTACGCCTACTCGCGTCACGAGTTCGGTGACTTCGCCGGATACCTCGTCGGGTGGTGTTACTGGATTCAGACCTGGGCGGGCAATGCGGCCATTGTCTCGTCGTGGGTGTTCTACGTCAATGCGCTGTTCAATATGAAGAACCCGAGTGGCATGACCAATTGGGGCATCGCGATGGTGGGCTTGTGGATTCCGGCACTCATCAACCTCGCGGGTGTTCGACAGATGGCGTGGTTCCAGAATGTGAGCGTCGTGCTCAAGTTCCTGCCCCTGTTGTTCATCGGCGTCATCGGTTGGTTCTTCGTCCAGAGCGCTCACTTCGGGCCGTTCAACGCGACTGGCGGCAGTCTCTACAGCGGCATTGGCATCGCGGCGGGCGTGGCGCTGTTCTCGTTCATCGGCGTCGAAGCGGCCGCCATGACCGCAAAGCGCGTGACCAATCCGCGTATCAACGTCGGTCGTGCGTCACTGTGGGGCACCGCCATCAGTGCGTTGCTCTACGTCTTGGTGACGGCGGTCGTGATGGGTCTGGTCGCTCACGCGACACTGGTTAACACCGGCTCCCCGTTCGTCAACGCATTCCAGACCATCTTTCCCCACAGTGCGTGGGCGGGACGCTTCGTCGCGGGTGTAGCGGTCGTCTCGGGCATAGGTGCCCTCAATGGCTGGACCCTGATCGTGGCTGAAACTTCACGCGCAGTCGCCCAGGACCACTTGTTCCCCAAGGCCTTCGCGTGGACTGACAAGCGCGGCACCGCGTGGTTCGGGATTCTCGTCGGGACTGCACTGCCCTCGCTGTTGATGTTGTGGCGCTACTCGATGAGTTCGGGGTTGACGGTGTTCACCTACCTCGTGAACCTGTCGGTGGTGACCGTTGCGATCCCTTACTTCTTCTCGGCGATTGCGCAGCTCACGTTCCTCGCGTCTCGGCGCCGTCGGGTCCAGGGCTGGCAGATGGCTCGCGACGTCAGTGTCGCGGGAGCGTCGGTGCTCTTCTCGATGTGGGTGACCTTCGCCTCGGGCTACCAGGTGGTCTACCAGGCACTCGTTGTCTTGCTCGCGGGTCTCGTACTGTACGCGTTCCTCAACGGTCGTCGTGAGCGGCTCGGCGAGACGCCGATGCCGGTGGATGCGCCACTCGTCGTCCCCGACACGCTCGAAGGCATCGAACACCACATCAGCCCAACGAGTCGGTAGGTGAGTGTGTCATTCCACGTTGACTCCGAGGTGGGCCAACTCCGCCAGGTCGTCGTACATCGACCAGGTCTCGAGTTGGCCCGCCTGACACCCTCGAACGTCGAGGGGCTGCTGTTCGATGACGTCCTCTGGTCGAAGAAGGCCAAAGAAGAGCACGACGCGTTCGCCGAGGCTCTGCGAGAAAAGGGCGTCAAGGTGCACTACTTCGCGCAACTCCTCACCGACGTGCTCAGTGAGGAGAAGGGGCGCGCATTCGTGCTCGACCGCCTGTGCACCGATCAGCAGTTCGGCCCGTCACTGGTGGGGCCAGTGCGCCAGCTCCTCGACGACCTCGAGAGCGAGAGCTTGGTCGAGTACCTGATCGGCGGGATCGTGAAGGCGGATCTGCATCCCGCGGGCGCCAAGAGTCTCTCGTGGGAGACGCTTCGAAGTGACGATTTCCTGCTCGCACCGCTCCCGAACCACCTCTTCCAGCGTGACAATTCTTGTTGGATCTATGGGGGTGTCACCATCAACCCGATGGCCAAGCCAGCGCGACAACGAGAGTCCCTGCACACGCGAGCGATCTACCGGTTCCACCCGCTCTTTCGCGACGAGCACGTCGAAGTGTTCCTCGACGAAGAGTCGGTTCACCCGGCGACGACGCTCGAAGGCGGCGACGTGCACGTGCTCGGTCACCACACCGTCATGATCGGCATGGGCGAGCGCACGACGCCGGTCGCCATTGAATTGGTGGCCCAGCGTCTGTTCGCAACGCACCAGGCGACGCGCGTGATCGCGGTCGAGTTGCCACACAGCCACGCCTTCATGCACCTCGACACCGTGATGACGATGATTGACCGCTCGACGTTCGTGCTCTATCCGTACTTCGACCGGGCACTGCGCAGTTGGAGCATCACAGCGGGCGAAGGCGACCACCTCGAGATCACTCAGAACCAGGACCTCTGGTCGACGCTCGCGGACGTGCTCGAGGTGGACCGGGTCACCGTGCTCGCCACCGATGAGGATGTGCGCGCCGCGGAACGCGAGCAGTGGGACGACGGGACGAATTTCTTGGCGGTCGCGCCCGGGGTGGTCTTTGGTTACGACCGAAACGTTGCGACCAATACGATGCTTCGCCGTCACGGCATTGAGGTCGTCACCATCGAGGGCAGTGAACTTGGCCGTGGTCGCGGCGGCCCGCGGTGCATGACGTGCCCCATCGAGCGAGAGGCGGTGTTCTAGATGACCAGAGCGTGGCAGCGATTGAAGGGTCGTTCCTTACTGCGTGACACGGACCTCGACCCCGAAGAGTACTTGAGTCTGCTCGAACTGGCTGAGGAGTTGCGCGGCGAGAAGCGTGAAGGCATCGAGCGTCAGCGACTGAGCGGGCGCTCGATTGCGCTCATCTTCGAGAAGAGCTCGACACGAACGCGCAGCGCGTTCGAGGTGGCGGCGTACGATCAAGGCGCTCACGTCACCTATATGGGGCCGGGCGAAACCCAGCTCGGCCACAAGGAGACCATCCGCGACACCGCGCGGGTCCTGTCTCGAATGTACGACGGGATCGAGTTTCGTGGCTTCGCGCACGCCGATGTCGAGGAACTCTCCCAGGGGGCGAGCGTGCCGGTCTGGAACGGACTCACCGACCAGTGGCACCCGACCCAGCTCCTGGCCGACATCATGACCATCAGCGATCACGCGCGAAAGCCGCTCGCGGAGGTGGCGTTGTGCTACATCGGCGACGCACGTAACAACACGGCGAATTCTCTCCTCGTCGTCGCTTCGATGCTCGGGCTCGATGTGCGCGTCGTCGCACCAGAAGGCTTGCTGCCGAGCAAGGACGTGCGGGCAACGGCGAGGGACCTGGCGAACGTGAGTGGCGCACGCGTGTTGGTGACGAGCGAGATCGATGCGGCGGTGGCGCACGCGGACTACCTCTACACCGATGTCTGGGTGTCCATGGGTGAGCCCATGGAGAAATGGGGTGAGCGCATCAAGGAACTGCTTTCCTACCAGGTGAACAGCGAGCTCTTGGCGAAGACGGGGAACCCTGACGTGCGCGTGTTGCACTGTCTTCCCGCCCTGCACAACGCTGACACCGAACTCGGTGCGCAGTTGGCGAAGTCTTACGGTGTCAGCGCCCTGGAGATCACTGATGACGTATTCGAATCCGACGCGTCACTCGTCTTTGACCAAGCGGAGAATCGGCTGCACACCATCAAGGCGCTCATGGTCGCGTCATTGACGAGCGAGTGATGCTGATCGTCGCGGCCCTGGGTGGCAATGCCCTGTTGCAGCGAGGCGAGAAACTGGCGGCGCAGATCCAACAGCACCATGTGGTCGACGCGGTGGCGCAATTGGCGCGGCTCTGTGTTGGCAACCAGCTGATCGTGACCCGACGGCCACGGCCACAT
>JABBNY010000159.1 GCA_019352095.1 Acidobacteriota bacterium | reverse complement strand
CAAATATCATCAATAACAAAGTTGTTAATTCCAATTATGATCGCGAGGCCCACGAGTTCTGATGACGCGGCGCACGTGCAAGAAATCTGTCAGCACCTGGGCGTGGAGTTCGTGCGTCACGACGTCGTCGTTGCACCGGGTCCGAACTTCGAATCACGCGCGCGTAGCGCGCGCCGACGGGTGATGCCGCGCACGGTGATGACCGGGCACACCATGGACGACGTGGTCGAGACGATCCTGTTGAACATGTTGCGTGGTGCGGGTATCGAGGGTTTGACACCGATGATCGGTGATCCCACGAAGCCGTTGCGCGATATTCGTCGTAACGATCTGCACTTCTACCTGAGTCGTTCCGCCCTGCAGCCCTTGTATGACGAGAGTAACGAAGACATGGACTTTCGACGCAATCGTGTGCGTCACGAACTCCTGGCGGTGCTCGATGAGGTAGCGGGACGCGACGTCGTGCCGATCCTCGCTCGCCAAGCCGCCTTGATGTTTGAAGAACGAGAATGGCTTCACGAGGTGAGCGCACCAGACCTGGCGCTTCGCCTCGTCGACGCTGACTGTCGCGAACTCGCCACGTGGCCAAACGCGCGATTGCGCCGGTGGTTGCGTGCCCAACTCACTCACCCCGACCTCGGCGACGGGACCCACCCTCCCAGCGCGGATGAAGTCCACCGCGCGATCGCGGTAGTGCGCGGTGAGGTCGTCGCGACCGAGCTCTCGGGTGGGCGACGACTCTCTCGAAGCGCACAACGGCTCACGCTCCAGTAGCGGCTCCACTACGCTGGCCAACCATGGGACTGCACAACGACGCCGACTTCACTGCGACGTGGGCGGCCCACGATTTGGGTGAAGTCGTCGTGTCGGCGCGTCAGGTGCACGACCGGGTACTCGAGCTCGGGCATGAGATCGCCGTTGATTATGCGCAGAGTCCGCCACTTCTCGTGTGCGTTCTAAAGGGCGCCATCAACTTCATGGCCGACCTGATGCGCGCCATTGAACTTCCGGTGGAGGTCGATTTCATGGCGGTGTCCTCCTACGGTGCCGCCACCAAGACGAGTGGGGTCGTGCGCATCGTGAAGGACCTGGACCTCGATATCGCCGGACGAGACGTGCTCATTGTGGAGGACGTCGTCGATTCCGGGCTGACACTCAACTACCTTCGCCAGTATTTGGGCGCGCGCGACCCGAAGAGCCTCGAAGTCTGCGCGTTGTTGTTGAAGGTCGGAGAGCAGCGCGTCCAACAATCGCTCAAGTACGTGGGCTTCTCCATCCCCGCTGACTTCGTCGTCGGTTATGGACTCGACGTCAACGAGCGCTATCGCAACCTCGACGCGATCTACACGTTCACCGGACAGGCCTAGCCGTGGTCGATCACGCGCGCGTGCAGAATCTCGTCCGCGAGTTGCTCGAGGCGATTGGCGAGGATCCGGCGCGCGATGGTCTCGTGGACACGCCTCGGCGGGTGGCGGACATGTACGTCGAGCTCTTCGAGGGACTCGAGGTCGATCCGGGCGAGCACCTGAGAGTGACCTTCGAAGCGAGTCACGACGAGATGGTCATGGTGCGTGACATCCCGTTCACGTCGCTCTGTGAGCACCACCTCGTGCCGTTCATGGGCCTCGCCCACGTGGCTTATTTGCCCGGACCCGAAGGTCGGATCACGGGACTTTCCAAGATGGCGCGACTAGTCGAGGGTTTCGCACGGCGCTTGCAGGTGCAAGAGCGCATGACGACCGACATCGTCGAGGCCATGGAACGAGAGTTGCACCCCAAGGGCACGATCGTCGTCATCGAAGCCGAGCATTTCTGTATGTCCATGCGCGGCGTCAAGAAGGCGGGTTCGACCACGGTGACCTCGGCGGTGCGCGGCGTGTTCCGTGACGACGCGTCCTACCGGGCCGAGGCGTTGCAGTACATCCACCAGCGAAGGTCCACGTGGCGCTGAACCCTTCGGTGATGGGAATCATCAATGTAACGCCCGACTCGTTCTTTCCTGATTCGCGCACCGCGGCCCACGAACTGGCCATCGCTCGCGGACGAGAATTCTTTGACGCGGGTTGTGATGTGGTGGACGTCGGTGGCGAGTCGACGCGACCAGGGGCCACCCCGGTCGCGCGCGAGGAGGAACTCGCCCGGGTCATACCCGTGGTCGAAGCGCTCGCGGCGTGGGGAACGGTCTCGATCGACACCATGAAGGACACCGTCGCGCGACGGGCGGTCAGCGCGGGTGCCTCGATCATCAATGACGTTTCGTGTTCGCTCATCGACACCGCGGGGGAGTTGGGCGTTGGCTACGTTGCGATGCACGCCAAGGGCGACCCCCAGACCATGCAACTGAATCCTGTCTACGAGGACGCGCTCGGTGAAGTCAGCGAGTTCCTCGAGGCCGCGGCGCGACGTGCAAGGTCGGCCCAGGTCGGACAACTCTGGCTCGACCCGGGCATCGGGTTCGGCAAGACCGTCGAGCACAACTTGACGCTCTTGGCGCACTGCGACCACTTCGTTGAACTCGCTGCGCACTACGGGGCCGGTGTACTCATCGGTACCAGCCGCAAGCGATTCCTCGCGCACCTGGGGGATCGCACGCTCGACGTCGAGGAGCGTCTCGAAGGTTCGCTCGCGAGCGAGGCGTGGGCCATGCTGCAAGGAGTGAGTATGGTTCGAGTACATGACGCCGTGGCAGCCGTGCAGCTACGTGAGTTGCTCGTGCGCCCCGTCGAGGAGGTCCTCGCGTGAGGGGTAAATGGGCGGCCGGCATCGAGCCGAGGAGTTTCACCTGGGTCTACCGAGGGATTCTCGCCGTGTCCGAGCGCCCCGGAGGCTCGACCACCGTGCACCGAAAGGTGCGTCGGGACGAGGAGCTTCTGTGGCTGAAGCATCAGGGATTCGGCCGGGTGATCTCGATCCTGCCGATCATGCAGAACCTCAACTCGTACTTCGAACATGGTTTGACCGCGAGTCACTACGCACTTCGAGGCGGCCCCCAGCAGCGCACCGTCCTCGAAGCGTGTTATCGCGACATCGCGAACTCCATGGAGAACAAGACCGTCGTGCTCTTGCACGGTGACGAGGTGTCGGACCGGCTGCTCGGGGTCATCGCGGGGTATCTGGTCTGGACGAAGAAGGCGCCCACGGTGCCCACAGCTATCGCGCTCGTGGAGCGTCTTTTCAAGCGATCCATCGGACCCGATGGTCGTTCGGTACTCTACGATCTTCCCGAGGTGCCAAGTGAGTGACTGGATTGAGCTGCGAGGTCTGCGCTGTACTGCGGTCGTCGGCGTGTTGCTCGAGGAGCGCGAACGACCCCAGCCTCTCGAATTCGATATCGACATCGAACGTGATTTCGAAGGTGCCGCGCTCAATGACGACATCGCCGAGACCACGAACTACGCGAGCATCCTGTCGTTGACGACCGCTGTCGCGACGGAGGGTCATTTCTTGTTGCTCGAGTCGCTCGCCTACCGGGTGGCGCGCGAGATACTCGCAACCGACGAGGAGATTGAGTCGGTCACGGTGGCGGCGCGAAAGTTGCGCCCCCCGGTCCCCGAAGACGTCGCGACCGTGGGCGTGCGCTGTACGCTTCGACGCTCGTAGTGCGCCGGGCGTTTCTCTCGCTGGGCTCGAACATCGGCGACCGCGCCACGCATCTCACGCGGGCGGTGCAGATCGTCGCATCGAGTGATCCGTATCGGGTCTCGAGCGTGTATCAGACCGAACCAGTCGGGGGCGTTGTCCAGGACGACTTTTGGAACCTGGTCGTTGAGGTCACGACCGACGCCACGGCCAAGGAATTACTCGAGCGCTGTCGACGCGCTGAGGCGAGCGAGGGACGCACCCGCGACGTGCGCTGGGGTCCGCGGACCCTCGACGCCGACGTCTTGTTGGTGGGCGACGAGATCAGCGACGACCCCGAGATCATCGTGCCCCACCCGCGCATGTTCGAGCGCGCATTTGTGCTCATTCCCTTGTCCGAACTGGCGCCCGAGCTCGTGGGCAAGGCCCAGGCGGCGCGTGGCGCGGGACGGGTCGCGCGACTCGGTACACTCAGTTCGTTGCGCTAACACCGAACGGCACCCTCGGGGCTGGAACGGACAGGAGCATTGATGAACATTTCCATCCTGGGCACGGGCCGTGCGGGGACCTCGTTTGATCTCGCGCTGCGGGCCGCGGACCACAACGTCCAACTCCTGCATCACAGCGAAACCCAGCGCTTGGCCGCGCCGGCACTGGTGTTGTTGTGCGTGCCCGATGACGAGATCGCGAGCGTCGCCCAACGAATCACGCCGAGCCGGGACTTCGTGGTCGCGAACGTGGCGGGCTCTCGGGCGCTCGATGTCCTGGCGCCGCACTCTCGGGTCGCATCGATGCACCCGCTCGCGGCGCTGTCCTCGAGTGAGGTCGGTGCGCGGCGCCTTCGTGGCGCGACGTACTGCGTGGCGGGCGACGAACTCGTGCGAGAAGTGGTCGCGTCGCTCGACGGTCGCGTGATTAGCCTCGATGACGCACAGCGCACCCTCTATCACGCGACCGCGTCGGTCGCGGCGAATCATCTCGTGGTGTTGCTCGGTCAGGTGGAGAGCCTGGCGAAGGCCGCGGGACTTACGCTCGAGGACTTCCTCCCGCTCGCCCAACAAGCGCTGGACGACGTGGTCGCCGTCGGACCCGCGCTGGCCCTCACGGGCGCCGCATCGCGTGGCGACATGTCGACGATCGACGCACACCTGGCGGCGATACCCGAGTCGGAGCGCTCGACCTACGTCGCCATGGCCAACGCCGCCTTTGAACTCGCCGAAAGCCGCCGTTCCCAAGCACCCGCGTGATGCAGCGTCTGAGCACGCTCGAGACGTGGCGCTCGTATGCGAAGGCCCAGCGCGCGAGTGGGCGCGTCGTTGGATTGGTGCCGACCATGGGGGCGCTTCACGCCGGTCACGCGTCGCTCTTTGACGCGGCACGCACGCACGGCGACCTCGTGCTCGCCACAATCTTCGTGAACCCACGTCAATTCAACGACGCCAATGACCTTCGCGCCTATCCGCGCACGCCCGAACTGGACCAACGCGCGGCGCTCGAGCACGGCGTGGACTGTCTCGTGGAGCCGACCCTCGAAGAGATGTGGCCCGACTACCCCAACGACACCCCCACGACGGTGACGGTGCGCGGCGTGGGCGACATCCTCGAAGGAGCCGGCCGACCGGGACATTTCGATGGCGTGGCGAGCGTGGTCGCCAAACTCTTCTCGGTCACCGGTGAGTGTCGTGCCTATTTTGGCGAGAAGGACTACCAGCAGATCGCCGTGATTCGCCAGATGGTGCGCGACCTCGCACTCGACGTGGAGGTCGTGAGTTGTCCCATCGTGCGCGACGCCGACGGACTCGCTCTCTCGAGTCGAAACGCCCGCTTGAGCGACGACGCGCGCACGCGCGCTACCGCCTTTTCTCGTGCGCTCCAGAGCGCCCAATCGAGTTCTTCGACGGCGAGCGCACTACGCGCATTGATGCGAGAGACCTTGGAGAGCGCCGGTATTGAGGTGGCCTACGCCGACGTCGTCGACCCGGTGACCCTCGTCTCGAGCAAAGATGACGAGGCGGGCGAGCGTCGCGCCCTGCTCGCCGGGGTTGTGGGCGGCGTGCGCCTGATCGACAACGCGCCGGTCGTGGTCCGAGCGAGGAGGGGCTGATGCTGTTAGCGATGGACGTGGGCAATACCGAGACGGTGATCGGTCTCTTTGGCGCGGCGGCACCCGACGCACCCGACGCCATGGGTTTCGCCCGCGCCTCGGGCGAACGCGGCCTCGCATTTCACTGGCGGATCTCCACCGTGGCCGAACGGACGCCCGATGAGCACGCCATGGTGCTCACGCAGCTGCTCGACCTCGAGGGGCTGGATCTACGCACCAGCGTGAGTGCGATAGCGATCTCCTCGTCGGCGCCGGCGGTGACGAGTCAGCTGCGTCGCATGGCCAAGCGCTGGTTCTCCGATCTGGACCTCACGGTCATTGGCCCGGGCACCAAGTCGGGCATGCCGATTCTGTACGACAACCCGAGGGAAGTAGGTGCGGATCGAATCGCCGACGCCGTTGGTGCCTACGACCTCTACCCGGGCGCATCGATCGTGGTCGACATGGGCACCGCGACCGTCTTTGACGTCGTGAGCGAAAAGGGCGAGTACCTGGGTGGAGCGATCGCCCCGGTTGACGGGAAATCCTAGGACGATGCAGTCGTATTCCGTGCACACACAG
>JABBNY010000158.1 GCA_019352095.1 Acidobacteriota bacterium | reverse complement strand
AGTACCAACAAGCACTTGAAGGGCAGCTCCAACAGACCATCGAGTCCATCCAGGGCATCCAATCGGCTCAAGTGAACTTGGTCGTGCCCACCCAGAGCACATTCGCCATCGGTAATCAACCGCCCACGACGGCGTCGATTCTCGTAGACCTCGCCCCCGGGGTGACGCTCACCTCAGGACAAGTCCAGGCCATTGTCCACCTCGCCGCGTCGGCGACGCCAGGGTTGACGGCGAGCAACGTCACCGTCGTCGACAATCACGGCAACGTCCTCTCAGCGGCGGGCCAGACTTCGGGCGGCAATGGCAGCTCCAACAGCCAACAGACCGCCGCGTACGACCGAAACCTCTCCAATTCCCTCGAGACGATGTTGTATCGACTCGTTGGCGTTGGCAACGCCCAGGTGCAAGTGCACGCATTGCTCAACTTCAACAAACAAAACGAGACCATCAAGGGTTTCCAGCTCGACACCAAGGGTCAGCCCATCATCGCGCCGACCGGTCAGACCTCAACGAGTTCGAGCTACACGGGAACGGGCACCCCACCCACCGGCGTGCTCGGTTCAGGTACCCCAACCACGGTCGCGGGGGCGAACGGGAAGTACACCTCGACCAGCAGCCAAGTCACCAACGCGGTTGGTCAAGTGACCCAGACCATCAACCAGGCGCCGGGCCAGGTGGTGAAGACATCGGTGGCCGTGCTGATCAATTCCGCCGCCACGCCGAAGGTCAGCGTCTCGAAACTGAAGTCATTGATTACCGCGGCTGCGGGCCTCAACACCGCCAACGGTGATCAACTTGTTGTGACCGCCATGAAGTTCGCGACTCCCGTGGCGCTGCCCGCCGCGACCGGAAGTGCGATGCAGATGTACACCCACATCGGCACCGCACTCGCGCTGGTGTTGTTCATCCTGGGACTGCTGTTCTTCGCGCTGAAGGCGGCGAAGAAGACCAAGTACGACGAGATCGAAGTCGAACAGTACTCCTCACCACCACCTTCACTCGCAGGTGGGTTCGCGAGTCCTGAGTTGCAGGCGTCGCCGTTGTCGTTCGCGAGTATGTCGCCCGACGCCGTGATCTCACAGGTGAATTCGTACATTGAACAGCGCCCGTCGGAAGTCGCGCGACTACTGCGGGGCTGGGCAGAAGAGAAGAGCAAGGAAGCACTTTGAGCGATATTGAAACCTCCGAAAGTTCCGAGGAACTCGTAACCGAGCGCGTCGCCAGCTCGGTGGTCGACGACTTCGAGGCCAAGACGCCCATACCGCTCACCAATCGTCAGAAGGTTGCGGCGCTCTTGGCGCACCTTGGCGCGAAGAAGGCCGCCCCGATCCTTAAGGAGCTCTCCGACGACGAGGCGATTGATTTCAGTAAGGAGATGATCGACCTGCCAGCGCTCGACAGCGTCACGCTGCTGCAGGTACTGGCTGAGTTCATGGAGCGCGTCGGTCGCCCCGACGTCGGGGGCGCCGGAGGGCTCGAACTCGCGCGCACGTTCCTCCAGGAACGCCTTGGTCAATCGCGGGCTCAAGAGATCCTGGATCAGATCGAAGGTCAGCGTGCCGCGAGTCCACTGATTGGTCTTTCGCACGTTGACCCCCAGCAGGCCCTCGCCGTTCTCGGTGGACAACAACCTCAGGTGGTGGCGGTGCTCTTGGCCTATCTCCCGCCCGAGGACGCGGCGAACCTGTTGGCGGTACTCGAACCGGACTTTCGCGTCAAGGTCGCCAAGCGCATCGCGCAACTCACGCGCGTGGACCCGGTGGCGATTCGCCAAGCCACCGCCATGCTCGTCGAGCGTCTTCGAGACACCGAGGGGAGTAGTGCGACGACGATGGCGGGCGGCACGACGACCATGGCCGAGATACTCAACCATTCAGAGCGCGCGATCGAGCAGCAGGTCCTTGGGGGCCTGGAGATCGACGACGAAGCACTGGTCCAACAGATTCGCGCCAAGCTCTTCACCTTCGATGACGTTTTGAACCTCGACGACAAGGCGCTCCAGCAGATCTTCAGAAAGTCCGATGCACCCACGTTGGCCCTGGCCATGAAGGACCCGCACCTGGCCGCGGACGCGCTGGCCAAGATTCGCGCCAACCTCTCCGAGCGCGTGATTGCGATGATCGACGAAGAGATCGAGGTGATGGGTGCCGTGCGTAGTTCCCAGATCAACGTGGCCCAGGGGACGATCGTGCGAATTGCTCGTCAGCTCGACGAGGAAGGGGTCATCATGATTGCCCGTGAGGACGAGGTGGTGTCGTGAGTTACTTCGACCAGTTCGATCTTCCCGCGCCGGGTGTGCGCGAATTGCGCCGGTTCGTCGACTCGTCCGTTGTGCCCACGACCTACGAGAACAAGGGTCCTCATCTCGATTCGCTCGAAGCCCAGCGCGCGGCCGCCGCGCGCGAGGGTTACGAGGAGGGCTACGCCGAAGGAATGCAGCGCGCACTCGCAGAGATCACCCGCAAGAGCGCCGAAGAATCCCAGCGCGCGGCGCTGGCGTTGTCGGCACTCTCGCGCGCCGTGAGTGCGGCCCAAGAGTCAGCGCAAAAGGCGCGTACCGAGGTGCAAGAGGCTGCACCCAAGTTGGCCTTCGAGCTCCTCGAGGCGCTTTTGGCGCGTGAGGTCTCGCTGACGGTGAACCCCGGGTACGAGGCGATCGCTCGCGTTCTCGATCTCGACTCAGGTAATGACCCGGTCACGGTGTGGATGCACCCGGTCGACATCGCGTCGCTGGGCGAGCTCACCGACATCGGCGCGGGCCGAGAGATGAACGTGGTGGCCGATCCTTCGATCGAGCGCGGCGGGGCGATGGTGGAAGTTGGTCGAGCGACGCTCGACGGACAGCTCAGTCACGCCATGGAACGGGTTCGCGAAGTCCTTTTGGGCTCTGAGGCGTACGGGGTGGTCGATGACCGAGTTGCTTGATGCCCTCAGCGCTTCCGCGCGAGCGGCGGCCCGTCCTCAACGATTTGGTCAGGTGACCCAGATGGTGGGGATGTCCATCGAGGTGGTTGGTATTCCCGCGGCGATTGGTGAGTGTCTCGTGTTGTTGCCCACCCAACGTCGCGTCTACGCCGAGGTGGTGGCACTGCGTGACGACCGCGTCGTGTGTTTGGCCCTCGGGGAGACGAACGGCATTCGCGTGGGCACGAAAGTCACCTCCCTCGGTGGGCCGCTCCCGGTGCGCGTGGGTCCCAAACTTCTCGGACGCGTGCTCGACGGACTGGGCCGACCGATCGACGGTGGATCAGCGGTGGTGGGCGCGGACGTCTCGGTGACGGGCACCCCTCCGCATCCGCTTCGACGCGGCCTCGTGAATGAGCAACTCCCACTGGGTGTGAGGGTCTTGGACGGTCTCATCCCGTGTGGCAAGGGGCAACGACTAGGGATCTTCGCGGGATCGGGGGTCGGAAAGTCGTCGTTGATGTCAATGATCGCGCGCGGGACCGCGGCGGATGTGACGGTCGTGGCCCTCATTGGCGAGCGTGGACGAGAGGTCGCTGAATTCATCGAACGAGACCTCGGACCCGAGGGGCTCGCGAGGTCCATTGTCATCGTGGCGACCTCTGACGCTCCGGCGGTCATGCGAATCCGCGCGGCCTTCACCGCGACGCGCATCGCGGAGTGGTTCCGCGACCAGGGTAACGACGTGGTGCTCATGATGGACTCGGTCACCCGCTTCGCAATGGCACAGCGCGAGGTTGGTCTCGCGGCGGGCGAACCACCCGCCACGAGAGGGTATCCGCCGAGCGTGTTTGGCCTGCTACCCAGACTGCTAGAGCGAGCGGGTCTCGGCGAGCGCGGTTCTATCACTGGTCTCTACACCGTTCTGGTCGAGGGCGACGACATGAACGAACCAATTGCGGACACCGCGCGTTCGATACTCGACGGACACATACAACTCTCGCGGGCCCTCGCGGAATCGAACCACTTTCCATCGGTAGACGTACTCGGCTCGATCTCTCGTGTGGCGCCGGCTGTCGCGACGCCTGAGCAATTGGCCGCGGGGGGCGACGTGCGCGAATTGCTCGCGGCGTGGCGTGACAGCAAGGACCTCATCGAGATTGACGCGTATGTTGCGGGCACCAATCCAGTTGTGGATCGCGCACTCCTGGTGAAGCCGGCGATCGACGCGTACTGCAAACAGTCAATGAATGAGCGATCGGATCTGACGTCAGCGCGCGAGGGTCTCACGGCACTGGTGTCGACGGGGGGTGCGGGGTGAAGGTCTATCAGTTTCGTTTGGCGACGGTGGAGCGAATTCGAGTCCTCGAGGAACGACTCGCCCGTGAACAATTGGTCGAGACGCTCAATCAATTGAGAAAGGCTCAGGCGGCCAACGAGGCCGCCCACGTGGCCCTTCGCGAGATGGCGAGCCTGTCGGGAGTCGTGAGCATGGCTGACATCCAGTGGCTGGACGACCAGCGAGAACGTTTATCGGAATCACTACGGATCTGTAGCGAGAAGGTGGCGTTGGCGCAATCGACGAGCGTCGATGCGAGGGCGGCGTGGGGATCGGCAACGAAGCGGGCCAGTGTCCTTACGCGTCTTGATGCCCAAGGATTCGCCGCCTGGCGCGAAGCGGCGTCGAGAGACGAAGTCGCGCAATCTGACGACCTGGCAACCGCGCGATATCGACTGGCGGGAGCCGGCGAATGACCATCGGATCGGTTACGCTGCCCGAGATCACCCAGACGTTGGCGGAGTTGCAGACGCCGCCCTCCACCACGCCGCCAGCATCTTCGAGCGCACAACAGACCCAAGCATTCGCCGCCACGTTGAGTCAAGCTGCGAGCGCGCTCTCGGCGAGCCTCTCGGGCGGATCGTCGCTCGATCCCCAGGGACTCGGCGCCAGCCTCGGGGTTGGCGCGGGGCTGACGAGTGTCTCGAGTGCGAGTGCGGAACTGAATCTGATTTCGTTGTTGTTGTCGAGCCAGCAAAGTGGGTCGACCTCTCCAGTCTCTGGAGCCCAGGTCGCAGCGATATCCCCGAGCTCTGGTCCCCAGACCGCTCCGGTCACCAGTGCGCCGGGACCGGTGTCGCCCGATGCAGCGCGCGTCGTGAGTCTCGCGAGCAGTCTCGAGGGTACCCCCTACGTGTGGGGTGGCACGACCCCGGCCGGCTTCGATTGCTCGGGACTGGTCCAGTACGTCTACGGCCAGCTGGGGATCAACGTTCCACGGACCTCCCAAGAACAGGCGACCGTCGGAACGCCGGTGTCGAGCCTGGCCGCGGCACAACCCGGTGACCTCTTGTTCTTCGCCGGATCAGACGGCACCGCGAGTTCGCCCGGCCATGTGGGCATCTATATCGGCAACGGTCAGATGATCGCGGCACCCTACACCGGCACTGTCGTACAACAACAACCGGTGTCGGGTGCGGGCACGGTCGTCGCCATCCGCCGGATCCTTCCCGAACCACCCGCTACGAACACGGTGATGGGACAGGTGACGGTGCCGGCGCAGTTCGTCTCCACCATTGAGAGCGCGGCGGCGGCCAACGGGATCCCCGCATCGCTCTTGGCGGCACTGGTCTCACACGAGAGTGGCTTCAATCCCAACGCAATGAGTTCTGCCGGTGCCGAAGGCATCGCGCAGTTCATGCCCGCCACCGCCCAAGGCATGGGTGTCAACCCATTCGATTCGACGTCGGCCATCAACGGGGCGGCAAAACTTCTCGGTGCGTACTCCTCGAGGTTCGGTTCCTACGCGAATGCCCTCGCCGCGTATAACGCGGGACCGACCGCGGTGGCGCGCTACGGCGGCGTGCCGCCGTACCCCGAAACCCAGGCGTACGTTCCAACCGTCCTCGCGCTCGCGGGACTGGGCGCCTCGAACCAAGGGAGTATCGCGTGACCACGGTCGCCACCGCCGGTCCGCTCTCGCTGGTGACGCCGAGCGCGTCGCCAGTCTCACCAACCCAGGATGCATCCTCCACGACACCGCCCCAAGAGTCGTTCACACAGATCCTGTCGGGTCAGAGCGCCCCGACGACTGGCAACGCCGCGACCTCGGCGACCGCGAGCTCCGAGCAGATCCCCACGAACGTCCAGTCACCACGCACAGCACTCGCCAGTGACCAGCCGAGTGCTCTTGACGCTGGTCCCACTCTGGAGACCAACGTGCAGCCCGCGGCGAGCGCGACACCTGGCACCGCGGGTCTCGTGTCAGGGAAGGGCGCCCAGCCCACACGTAGCGTGCACAATGGAGTGAACCCTGAGACAACACAGCCACTCACCTCAACGAGCGCGAGTGGCG
>JABBNY010000157.1 GCA_019352095.1 Acidobacteriota bacterium | reverse complement strand
GTCGTGTGCCCGACTTGATGACCACCAACGCCTGCAGGGATCGTCGACCAGAGTTTGAGGTACTCGTCAGTGGCGACGGAGAATCCAATGCAGGACTCGTTGAAGATAGTTCGGCCAGTGACCAACATGATTTCGAGATCGGTATCGCGCAATCTTCATTCGACTCCTTGCTTCGGCGCAAAGCAGGTCGTTGGAATGGCCAGCCGACTGAACCAGTCAATCTTGAATGAAGTGGATGGAGACTGGACCCTCCGACTGCTCACCCCTTCGACCTATCTGACAGCCAACCCAGACCAGTTTTCGAGAGGGTATGAATCTTCCTAGACGGGTATGACACCTAGTGACTAGATTCCTTGAATCGCAAACTTCTGGAAGAAGAGCAAGAAATTGCTGGCTCCGTTGACCTCAACGATTGCACCGCCGCACGCCGATACGCGTCCACCAGAGCCTTCCCGTTCTCGCGAATTGATCTCGACTTTGAAGCCAGTCTCTCGGGTGGGGTTGGTTGGTTGCGTCAAGTCCAAGAAGACCCAACCGTCTCCCGCGAAGGATCTTTACATTTCACCACTATTCAGAGGAAGACGCGCCTACGTTGAGGAACACTGCGATTGTTGGTTCGTCCTCTCCGCAAGACACGGCCTTGTCGAACCTGACGAAGTAATCGAGCCCTACGACGTTGCGCTTTCGATGCAATCCATTGCTACTCGTCAAAAGTGGGCTGCCGACGTTGTGGCCGCCCTCCAAGAGGAGTTCTGCGATCTTATAGGTATGACATTCGAAATCCACTCAGGAGCTTCGTATCGCGAGTTTGGGCTGGTGGATGGATTAGTGCGTTTTGGGGCGATGGTCGAGAATCCGGTGGCAGGGTTGAGCTTCGGACAACAACTCGCCTTCTATGGGGATGAATCCGACGGTACGTTCGCAACTCCATCCGATGGCCAACGAGCCCGAACCTCAAGATACGATTCCATTGCTGATTTGCTCGATTCGCTTGAAGGGAGTGACGTATTCGTCACCTTCGACCAAATCGAAACGGCGATGGGCTCAAGACTGCCTAACTCTGCGACTAGCTATCAAGCGTGGTGGGCCAACACCGAGACGAACTCCCAGAGTAGGGATTGGGTTCGTCGAGGCTGGCGAGCACATCATCCCCGACTTGTCGAAAGAACGGTCAGTTTTCGCAGAGCCGAAGCACCGCCTGTTTCTGAAATTGCATATCGCTCCATTGCATCACCATCATCGCTGATATTGAGCACTTCAACTACTGACTCTCCGCGGGCCAGCGATGTAGACGCTGAAGAGATGGTCGGGGCACTCCTCCAACACGCTGCCATTTCGAAGACTCGTCCCGTAGGAACCCGTGTCTCGTACACACCAAACGTCGCCGCCAACGAAATGGTCCTAGACGACCCCTTTGCCTTTCTCATTGCGGTGATTTTTGATCAAGGCATCACGGCGGAACGCGCGTGGGCAGCGCCGTACTTCCTCAAGCAGCGGCTGGGCTATTTCGAGGCGATGAGAATGTCCGATGACTTAGAAAGCGTTCGACTCGCAATTCAACAACCGCCCATGCTCCATCGCTTCAAAGAGAACATGGCTCGCTGGGTTGTGAGCGCGGCACGCACCGTAATTGCAGCGTACGACGGAGATGCATCGAGAATTTGGTCGGACTCCCCCACAGCTGCGCAACTTCAAAGACGATTCGTCGAATTCGAAGGTATCGGTCAAAAGAAGGCAGCAATGGCAGTCGAACTTCTTGAACGAGACCGGGGCGTCGATATCCGTGATCTGGAAGGAAGTGACATTGCTTACGACGTCCACGTACGTCGCGTCCTTCTGCGATCAGGTCTTGCCATTCGCGACGATCTAAATGACATGGTCAACCGTACGCGCGACCTGTTTCCCAATAGGCCGGGCAGCCTCGACTATCCACTCTGGGACATAGGACGCCGATGGTGCCGACCACAAAATCCTGACTGCGGAAACTGTCCGTTAACTGCGCACTGCCCTAAGTTCGTAGATCGAGCCGTAGGAGTGAAAGGCGTTGGCTAGTCAACTGTGGAGGACGAGTCGTAAGGTGAAATTGTGAACCAGAGTCCAGAACTTCCGAATGTGCAGCAACTCTTGTGGCCGACGCTTGAGGCGTTACGTGCATTGGGAGGATCAGGACAGATCGAGGAGATTAATGGTGAGGTAATTCGCCAGCTAGGGTTTTCTGAGGAGCAACTTTCTGTCCGGCGACCAAAGAAAGAACGTCAGTCGATGATTGAATATCGTTTGGCCTGGGCCCGAACGAAACTCAAGGAAATTGGCGCGGTCAAGAATTCAGCTTGGGGTGTCTGGGCGCTCTCCGATGACGCAAAAAATTGGTCAGAAGCTGATTTGGAGATCCACCGGCGTTCCCGGGGTAGCAATTATCTAACCGTCGAGCAAAACAGAGCGATTCTTATTGACCGCGCCGGCGTCGATGATGGTCTGATCGAAGCGGATGATCCTTCAACCGATTGGAAGGAGCGACTCTTAGACCGATTGCTAGAAATGCGCCCGGATGCCTTCGAACGACTGACGCAACGTTTGCTCCGTGAGGCTGGATTTCGCAACGTGCAAGTTACAGGACGACCTGGCGATGGTGGGATCGATGGAGTCGGTGTCTTTCAACTGTCGCTCGTACCTTTCCACATCTTTTTTCAATGCAAGCGTTACCGAGGAACGGTACCCCCAAGCGATGTTCGAGACTTTAGAGGGGCCATGTCTGGTCGAGGCGAGAAAGGCCTACTCATCACCACGGGCTCTTTCACTAAGAGTGCTCGCGACGAAGCTACGAGAGATGGAGCCCCTCCGGTTGAACTCGTGGATGGCGATGCCCTTTGTGACCTCTTAAAGCAATATTCACTTGGCGTTCGAATTGAGACACGGATGATCGAAGACGTCTTCATTGAGGACAATTTCTTCGATCAACTCTGAGACCGTGTGCAATTCTCTGATAAGTGTGGTGGCATCCAGCTAGAGACCTCATCATAGAAGGGCTGTCACTTTCCAGAATTCCATCTTCGCCCTGCTCGCGGAGAATCTGACCCCTTGCCCGGCGCGATGAGGCTTTCACCCAGCGTCCTGCACCACGGAGTGAAATCGCGCCTGCCTTAGCGAACTTTCGACCTATCGCTTGGCGTAACCGAAGAGTGGTTTTCAGCCGAAAGGTCAGCCAATGTCGCAACGGGCTTGCAAGGTTCCAGTTCAATCTCTCCGCCAGGCGTTTTGTGCAGAACTGAGCGAGCCCGACCGTTGGGAGAACGTGAAGGTGAGGGACATCATCAAGTTGCTGGAGGAAGACGGTTGGTTCTCCACTCGCCAAAGGGGAAGTCATCGACAGTTCCATCACCGCAACAAGGGCGGATGCGTGACTGTTCCTGGTCACCTGGGAGACGAAGTCCCTCTGGGAACACTCGCTAGCATCTTGAAACAGGCAGGAATCAGGAGGCCGCGGCGATGACCGACTACACGATCGTGATCGAAGATGCGGGATCGAATTATGCCGCCTACGTGATTGGACTCGATGGCGTCATCACGACGGGAAACACTGTCGAAGAAGTCATCGAGAACATGCACGAAGCGATCCCCTTGCACTTGGAGGGCCTGCGTCTTCACGGCGATGAGTTGCCGGACCACCTCCCCATCGTCAAGACCATTCACGTGGCGTCGTAGGTTCATTCGACTTCTAGCAATGCCTTTGAAGCAAACCGGACTGGAGAAGAGACCTTGATGACTGAGTTCACTATCGTGATCGAGGATGCAGGCCCCAACTCCGACGCGTACGCACCTGATGTTCCAGGTTGCATTGCCACGGGCGCAACGATCGAAGAGGTGACGACGACACTCCGCGAGGCGATTGGCGAACACCTCGAGATTCTGCGCGAGATGGGCGAAGAGATTCCAATCCCACATTCGCGCGCGGGTGTCATCCAGATCGAACCTTAGGATTCGCCGTATCCACGCTTCATCGGCCTGATAGCAAACATGGTCGCGTGTGACGGAGATGATGAGCGCCATTCGAAGGAGAGCTGCAAAGCGATTTCCAACCGTCCTTACCCATTGCCGGGTGCGGTCAATGTCACAGCGTGTAGCGCGGGGCCATAATGGAGTGCCAGCACGACGATCTGGCGCCTACTGCGCTGGGAGCCAGGGCACATTGTAGAAGGCCTCCATAGGGTGCAAGACAACACAATTGCATTTGACCGCATAGTCCATTACTTGCGCAACAAACCAAAAGTAATTGAGTTACGGGTGTCGTGCGATGGAGTCGAGAATGGCCGCGACGCGAAGTGAATCTGCACTCGACACAATCCAGCCACTGTCGCCGTCAATTACTCCACTGACATTTTCCACCATTTCTACAAATGCGTTTGTGACTGGGAATTCCTCGAGCACACCATTGACCAGTAGGGAACTGGTTTCGTTCCATGTTGTGAAGGACTCACCAACTTCAGTGCTGAATTGCCCGTCAGACCCTTGAACAATGAACTGTTGATGGCTCGGTAAGGCAAATGAACTGACCGAGTGTGCCGTGATGTTGTTGTTGATGCGCACTCTGAGATCAGTAGTCAGGTCAACGTTCGTCGGACCGATAGTGCGTTCAAGTTGGGTAATGGTGAGGTCAGAGGCGCCCTGAGTGAGTGCGACCCATGCGTGTGCTTGGTAACAACCCACATCGAGTAATGCTCCACCACCCATTGATGGACTGAGCCGATAGTTGTCGGTCATGTCAGAGGTGAACGTGAAAGCCGTCTCGATGTGCTCGAGGTCTCCGATTTCCCCGCTGGTCACAAGGTGAACCATGCGAGCAAAACGTGGGTGCCATCTGCCCCACACCGCTTCAACAAGTAGTCGACCGTTGTGCGCAGCAGAATTGAACATGGCCGCTGTTTCAATAGAACTTAGTCCAAGGGGTTTTTCACAGAGAACATGCTTGCCGGCTTCGAGCGACTTCGTCACCCATTCAATATGTTGACTGTTCGACAGACTGATATACACGGCATCAACACGTTCGTCGGCCAAGAGGTCGTCATACGTTGCGTGAACTCGTTCAGGTTCGAGAGTTGCAGACCGTTGCTCATCGCGGCTGGCGACGGCATATAAGGTTGCTCCGCGCGATGTGTGAACGGCGGGGGCCAGGCCACGACTAGCAACAAAGCCAGCGCCAAGGAAGCCCCAATTAACAGCCACTCGCTACGACCGACGAAGCACTGGTGTCACTGGCAACGCATTTTGCTTGGCTGATTGTTCGGCAGCTTGCATAATTGCCACAACATTGCGAGATTGCAGGGCATTAACTTCCATAGGGCAGCCATTGTTGATGTACTCGACGATTGAGCGATGGAATTCGTTCGGTTCTAGCGGTTGCAATGGCGCAATACGCGAAGTTCCGTCAACGTGATGCACGGTCAATATCGCGGGTAAGTCGGCGACCGCTGGTTCACCCGCCGGATCCCAATCACCGATGATTGCCCCTTCGGTACCCAGTACATAGAACTTTGGCTTACGAGCAGCAGCAAGATCGGAATGAACAAAAGTTGCTTGCTTGCCGGACGAAAATGTCACGGTGACATGTGCGTGGTCAGCATTCGTTACATGGGTCCATACGCGCTTGTGGTTCTGCCCACTGACATGTGCGACGTCATCAGGGATGATGTTCAGAATCTGATCAATGAAATGACTTCCCCAGTCGAAAATTGCACCACCAGATACCTCGGCATTCGAGTGCCAAAAATCGCACGGCCGTGAATACCCGCCGACAAAACTGTCGTAGTGGTAGACATCGCCAATTTCACCGGAACGAATAATTTGGCGCATCGTGACAAAGTCTTCATCAAATCTGCGGTTCTGATACACCACAAGCATGAGGTCTTCTTCTGATGCAAGCGAGATCAATTCATCGCATTGATCAGCAGTGAGCGCCATTGGCTTTTCAAGGACAACGTGAATGCCTCGTAGCAGTGATTCTTTGGCCCATTGATAGTGGCTATTCGGTGGAGTGGAAATAACGACAAGGTCAAGGAGGCCAGAATCCAGCATTTCGCTTGCATCGCTAAAAGCGGTTGCCTGCGGGGCAAGTTGCAGTGCTGCTTCGACACGTTGTGGATTGGTGTCACACACAGCCAAAAGTTCGAGACCGACTGTGTTTTGGACTGCTTGGTTGTGCTCATGTCCAATTGCACCATACGCAAGGAGACCGACGCGCATTGTGCTTCTTTCCATAAATAGCGAGTTTATGGCTCTTGTGACTCATCCGTGGGTCGCTTCACCCCTTCAAAACAGTCGCACGCC
>JABBNY010000156.1 GCA_019352095.1 Acidobacteriota bacterium | reverse complement strand
AGACGCTGGCGAGCGCGGCGGATAGGGAGATGGTGGGCGTTTTCGAAGGTCGCGAGAACTGGTGGCGCGACACTCGTTGAGGAGGTCGCTGAAGCATTGACGCCACCACCGATAACTGCGAGCACGGTGCCGACGTCGACGGTAGTTCCTTCGCCGACCAGGATGGCGCTCAGGACGCCGTCAGCCTGCGCGGGTATCTCCGTGTCCACCTTGTCGGTGGAGACCTCGAAGAGTGGTTCACCGCGAACGACGATGTCGCCCACGGCCTTGAACCATTTTGTAACGGTGCCGTCGGCGACGGTCTCGCCTAGTTGTGGCATCGTAACGTCAGCCATTGTGTCCTACCTTCTTAGTCAGAGTATGTGTGTGCATCACTGCGGATTCGCACAATCGAGTTGTTGCGCCATCCAGTCGGCACTGAGCGGACGATGTCGATAGACAATGTTGGCACAACCGTGATTACCGTCTTCGAGTAGTACGAGCGTGGAGAAAGGGGTGCTCTCACGCGTGAGGCGCTCGCCGTCCTGCCAGGGAAAGAGTCGATCCTTCTTGCCCATGATGACGAGCAGCGGTGTCTTGATCTTGGCGGTGTGGCCTTCGAGTGTGAAGTCACGCGAACGCAGCTGCGCGTCCTCTGGGGTCGCACTGAAGGAACGGACCTGGAAAGCTCGGCGCGTGAGTTCGTTGAGGTTGTCCCAGGACGCGGCGAAGTCGTAGGGGCCCGCCAGGGCGATGGTGGCGCGAATGGGCAGATCAGAAGCGGCGAGTCGCGTGGCGTAGAAGCCTCCGAGACTGACGCCCCACACGCCGATTCGCCCTTTGTCGACTTCAGACATGGTGACCAGATGGTCGATCACCGCAGCGCCCACGACATCCCAGTCCGGACGTATCGCGAGGGTCCACTCGGCCTCGCCCTGTCCCGGTCCATCCAGGGCGAAGGTGGCCATTCCTCGTTCAAGAAATACTCGTTCGACCTCTCGAAATTCCTCTTTTGTCGAATCGAGTCCGGGGATCAAGATCACCGTGGGGTGTGGTCCCGATCCGCTCGGGGCGCGAAAGACGGCGCTCAGTGCGGTTCCCTCGAATGGGACTGCCTCACGCTTCGCGCGCGGACTCAACAGCTCTGAGCCCCGCTCGAACGCATCGAGGGATTTGGTGTGCGCGGACTTGGCCTGGTCGAGATCGTGCACGAAGAGGAACTTCGCGAAGTGGTAATAGGTAGCCGCTCGAGCGAAGTGCTCTCCGGCTGAGAGGGTACGACCGTCTCGAAGTGCACTCTCCGCGAGTTCGTAGTGCTCAAGGGCGCCAGCGCACCACGCTGCGCACCAGCCGTCCCACGTCTCAACGCTCTTGGTGATCCTTTTGTAGTCGCTGGCATCAACGCCGTTCGCGGTGAATCGCGGTTCCCAATTAGTGACGGCGATATCCAAAAGATCGTCGACCATGGCCCCCCTTGGACGTCTGCAGTAGACCTGATGCTATTGGAGGCTTCGCCCTGATTAACAGGGGAGAAGCCCTTAATTCTTCTCAGTGTCGTTGTAAAGATTTCACCACCTATTGAATTGACGTCAACACATTTGCATCGTTATGGTTGCCCAATCACTCACCGAGTGGTCATTTCTAGGGCAAGACCTTTGGGGGGTTTTTCTAGAGACGCACAATTGCAGGGGGGAATGTATGAAAAGAAAAGGTAAACTTTTTCGCGCGTTTGGAGCGACTTCGGTCGCTGCCGTAACGGCCATCACGATGGCGGCGACCACCACTAGTGGGGCTGCGTCCAATGGCACAATCGCGAAAGGCGCACCCGTTACGATTGGTATCTCGCTTTCACTCTCGGGTGACTTTTCCGCGGACGGACTTGCCTACCAGCAGGGTTACAAGTTGTGGGCCGCCGACGTCAACCGTGCAGGTGGACTCTTGGGTCACCCGGTGAAGCTGGACATTGTCTCTGACGCGTCGAGTCCAACCCAGGTCGTGACCAACTATCAGAAGCTGATCTCGACTGACCACGTCAACTTGACGTTCGGTCCGTTCTCGACACTCCTGACGCTGCCTGCGGCTCAGACCGTCAACCGTTACGGATACGCCATGATCGAGGGTGCCGGCGGTGGGCCGTCGGTCTTCCAGGCGGGCCTCAAGAATGTGTTCGACGTAACGCTGCCCGTGGCCTATGACTTGCAGCCGTTTGCGAAGTGGTTGACGTCACTGCCCGCGAGCACCCGTCCGAAGACGATTTCGTACGTCACTTCGAACGACCCGTTCACCCAGCCCGTCGTCCAACAGGCGCAGAAATTGATTGGTAAGTCACTCAAGACCGTTTACAACAACGTCTTCCCCGCTGAGGCAACGGACTTCACGTCCATCGCCGACGCGGTCGCGGCCGCCAAGGCGCAGGTCGTTGTTCTCGGTTCAGTCGACGTGCCCACGGTGTCGGCGTTCATGCAGGCCTTCGAACAGGCGCACTACACGCCAAAGGCGTTCATTGCCACCGCCGGACCTGACCAGGGCGCGGCGTTCATCAAGGCCGTAGGCGCGAAGAACGCCGATGGCATGATGGTGCCCAACTCGTGGTACGGACAGTCAAAGAACCCACAGAGCATGAAGATGGTTGCCGAGTACGTCAAGCAGTACGGTGGCACGGCTGCGGGCGTGAACGCCGACATTGCGGAGGCCTACGCAGTCGGACAGGTGATGGCGCAGGCCGTGACCGCGACCAAGGGCTTTGACAACGCGAAGATCATCAAGTACCTGCACTCAGGCAAGACGCTGAACAGCGTGCAGGGATCGGTGAAGTTCAACTCACTGGGCATGAACACCGCGCAAACGGCCTACACGTTCCAGTGGCAGGGTGCGAAGTTCGTAGAGGTCAACCCAGTCGGCGACCCCGGTGCGGTCAAGATCCTCTTCCCGAAGCCAGCTTGGGGGAATTAACCCTTGAATAGTTCCGCTCTCATCCATGCCGTCATCGATGGCGTACTGACCGGTTCGGTCTACGCCCTCATGGCGACAGGTTTGACACTGATATTTGGAGTCATGGACATCATCAACGTGGCACAGGGGATATTTGTGATCCTCGGTGCGTACTTGAGTTACGCCCTCTCCGTTCACTGGGGTATTGATCCCTTTGTCGGCCTCGCCATCACGATCCCCACACTGTTCTTCGTGGGGATCGCGGTGGAGAAGGCATTCTTTGGAAGATTGAAGGGACCCGAGAAGACCGCGATGTCGATCCTCGTGACCTACGCAATCTCGTTGGTGATTGAAGGCACCTTGAACATGGTGTTCACGGTGAACTACGTCCAGATTCAGGCATGGTACGTCAACAAGTCGTTCAGACTCTTTGGTGTGTGGTTCCCATACATCTACGTGTTCGGCTTCATTATGGCGGCGATCATGTTGAGCGGACTGTACATATTGCTGTACCGAACTCGCTTCGGAGCCAGTATCCGTGCATCGCTTGCCGACCAGACCGCTGCGGCTCTGGTCGGCATCGATGTGCGGCGTGTTTCAACCATCTGCTTTGGTATCGGAATCGCCCTCACCGCACCAGGAGGGATGATCTTCGGTGCCACCAATACCTTTAACGCGAGCACCAGTTACGACCTGATTTCCAGGCTCTTGACGATCATCGTCCTCGGCGGCATGGGAAGCCTCGGTGGTGCACTGTTGGCGGGCATCTTGATGGTCACCCTCGAAGACCTCGTGGGCGTCATCTGGTCACCCGTATGGTCGACGCTGTCATTCTTCCTCGTGCTGGTGATCGTGCTCTCGGTGCGACCCCAGGGCCTCTTCGGCAAGCAATCAGCGAGGGTGGCATAAGTGTTGTTACAAAAGAAGAACCTCCTGTGGGTGGTGGCGCTGGTCATCGCCCTTTTCGTGCCCCAGATGATCACGAACCCGGCGTATCGCCAGATTGCGGTCATCACTTTGATCTTCACCGCGTGCGCCACGTCGTGGAACATGTTCTCGGGTTACTCGGGCTACGTGGCGTTGGGGTCTGCCGCCTTCTACGGCACCGGCGCGTACACGATGGCCCTGATGGCAAACCACATGCATGTCCCCGGAAACGGTGACATGTTCTGGCTCGTCCCCTTGGGTGGTCTGGCTGCGGTGGTGGTGGCTATACCCGTGGGCCTGGTGGCCCTTCGGGTTCGTCGTCATACCTTCGTGGTCATCACCATCGCCATATTCTTCGTATTCCAGTTGTCGGCGATCAACGCGAATTTCACGGGTGGTACCGGTGGCCTCACCCTTCCCTACGTGCCGTGGCAGATCCAGAACTACCATCTGCCCTTCTACTACGTAGCGCTCGTGGTGTTGGTGTTCGCGATTCTGCTCTCGGCTGGCGTTCGCCGATCACGCTTTGGCTTGCAGTTGCTCGCAATCCGAGATGACGAGGATCGAGCGCTGGGTCTGGGCGTCAAGGTCTTCCAGGTGAAACTCACGGGGTTTGCGATGTCGGCCTTCGTCTTTGGCATGGGGGGAGCTCTCTACGCCATGATGCAAGGACAGATCTATCCCCAGTTCGTGTTCGACCCGATGTTCGACATCACCATTGCGCTGATGGCCTTCTTCGGAGGTTTCGGGACTCTCCTCGGTCCGATCATCGGCGGCCTCGTGCTCGAATCGGCCCAGCAGTACCTCACGGTGACCTACTCCAACGGTTCGCTGTACCTCATCTTGTTCGGTGTACTGTTCCTGCTCGTCATCTTGTTCATGCCTCAGGGCATCGTTGTCTTCGTGCGCGACCGCATGGCCCAGCGCCAGGATCGTCTTGAGAGCGCGACCAAGCAGGTCAGTAATGAAACTCCAGTTGCCCAAGGTGTCCACTCATGACCGCTTTGTTGAAAGCCCAGGGCATATCAAAGGCCTTCGGCGGTGTCCACGCCCTCAACAACTGCTCGCTCAGCGTTGAAAAGGGCAGCATCACGGGTCTGATCGGCCCAAACGGCTCAGGAAAGACGACGTTGTTCAATGTCATGACCGGTTATGTGAAGCCCGATGTTGGCACCGTCGAATTCGAAGGTAAGGACATCACCAACGCTCGTCCCGACAAGGTCTTCGCCCTGGGCGTGGGCCGGACGTTCCAGTTGACGCGAATCTTCGCACGCATAAGCGTGTTGGAGAACATGCTCGTCGCAACGCAGCGTGAAGAGGGTTGGCTGCGAGGTTTGACGCGCAGCATGTCCTCCAAGACCGAGCTCGACTCGGCAATGGAATGGCTCGACTTCGTGGGTATTGCCCGACTCGCCAAGCTGCCGGCGGGCTCGCTCTCCTACGGTCAACGTAAGTTGCTCGAATTGGCGTACGTACTCGTCGCCGATCCCGATGTCATCTTGCTGGACGAACCGGCGGGTGGCGTGAACCTCACGTTGATCAACGAGATCAGTCAAAAGATCCGTGCGCTCAACGAGCTCGGCAAGACGTTCTTGATCGTCGAACACAACATGGAGTTCGTGATGAGCCTGTGCCATTCGGTGACGGTGATGCACCAGGGCAGTGACCTGGTGACCGGCGCTCCCGCCGACGTGCGAAGTAATCCGCTCGTCCTTGACGCCTATTTGGGTGGTAGCGACGACGACGACATCATCGAGGAGATCGCTCATGGCTGAATCTGAAGCATTCGTGCGCTTCGAGGGCGTGGTCGCGGGCTACGGTGGCGGCGACGTTCTCAAGGGAGTCAGTTTCGACGTGCCCCAGAGTGGAGTGACGTGCATTGTCGGTCCGAACGGCTCGGGTAAATCAACGCTGCTAAAGACAGTCAGTGGACTGGTGCGACCGCGACTCGGCGAGATCTGGTTCAAGGGCCAACAACTGGTCGGCATGAAGCCGCGCGAGATCCTGCAGTTGGGTGTCGTACAGGTACCCCAGAATCACAGCTTGTTTCGTGAGATGACGGTCCATGAGAACGTGGAATTGGGTGCGTTTCTCGTCAAGGATAAGAAGGTCATCGACGAGCGAATGGCGACGATCCGCGAGATGTTCCCCATCGTGGCTGAGCGCGCCAAGGACAAGGCGGGAAGTCTCTCTGGCGGCCAACAGCGCCTCGTCGAATTCGCACGCTGCTTGATGTTAGAGCCCGACCTGGTCGTGTTGGACGAGCCGTCGATGGGCTTGGACCCAAAGACCCTTCGATCGATGTTCGACACCATCAAGATGATGAACAGCGCGGGTCGCACGGTACTGCTCGTAGAGCAGAACGCTCGTCAGGCGCTCAAGATGAGCCATTACGGTGTGGTGCTGGAAAACGGGATCGTGCGACTTTCGGGAACGGGTAGCGACGTCTTGAACAACCCCGAAATCGGTGCGCTCTACCTGGGCGGCACGATTGAGACCACCGCGAACAAGTAAGTCGTGATGTTCGA
>JABBNY010000155.1 GCA_019352095.1 Acidobacteriota bacterium | reverse complement strand
GATCGGCGGCGCACCACCCATCACGTCGGATCCGCCCTTTCACGCGATTGCCCGTCGAGTGTTGCTGCCCGCGTTCGCACCGGGTCCGATCAACGCACTTGAGCCACAGATCCGCGCCCTGTGTCGCCAGCATCTTGACGAGTTGAGCGGCGCGGAGTTCATCGACGCCGCTTCGCAGTACGCCCAGTTCATCCCACCGGGGGTTATCGCGCACATGCTTGGTTTCCCCGGCGAGGATGGCGAAATCTTTCGTGATTTCGTGCACGTCGTGCTCGACCTGATCGACTTGAGTCCCGAGGTTCGCGCGCCGCTCTTCGTGCCGATGGGCGAGTACTTCGACCAGCAGATCGCCGATCACGTGGCGCACCCGAGAGACGACCTGACGAGTTATCTCTTGAACGTCGAGGTCGCTGGGGCCAGACTCTCGCCCGAGCACGTGCGTGGGACGATGGTGCTCATCTTGATTGCGGGTATCGACACGACGTGGTCGGCCATCGGCGCATCACTCTGGCACCTCGCAACCCACCCCGAGGACCTGAGCCGTCTGGTTAACGAGCCCGACCTGATGCCACTCGCGATCGAAGAGTTCCTGCGCTTCTACGCGCCGGTGACGATGGCTCGACTGGTGAGAGAGGACATGGAGTTCGCTGGTTGCCCCATGAAGAAGGACGACTGGATACTCTTGGGTTTCCCCGCGGCCAACCGAGATCCCGCGGCGTTCGACGACGCCGACACGTTCGTCATCGATCGCACCCTCAACCGCCACGCCGCCTTTGGTCTGGGCATCCATCGTTGTGTGGGCTCCAACTTGGCCCGCCTCGAACTGCGGGTGGCGATCGAGGAGTTCATAGCGCGCTATCCCAAGTTCGAAGTGGACCCGTCCAAGGCCGTCACGTGGGCCCAAGGACAAGTCCGCGGGCCTCGCCACATACCTCTCAGGATTCTGGGCTAGTCAAAGTCCGAGGTTGACCGGTCCGCGCGACCACAACTCTTTCATCCACGCCTCAACGTCATCGGGCTCTCGCGGCAGTGCCGCGGAGAGGTTCTTCGCACCCGACGCGGTCACGAGAACGTCGTCTTCGATGCGCACGCCGATGCCGCGGTACTCCTCGGGGACGCTGAGGTCGTTCGCCTGGAAGTAGAGACCCGGTTCGACGGTGAGCACGTAGCCCTCCTCCAAGTTGCCCTGGTAGAGCTCGTTTCGAGCATTCGCGCAGTCGTGCACGTCGATGCCCAGCATGTGGCTCACCCCGTGCAGTGTGTAGCGCCGGTGGAGTTGGCGATCACGACGCAAGGCCGTGGCCGGCTCTTCTTTCAAGATCCCAAGGTCGAAGAGGCCCTGGGCGAGTACCTGCATGGCCGCGTCGTTAGCCGCCATGAAGGGAACCCCAGGTCGCACCGCGGCGATGCCGGCCTCTTGGGCGCGCAGGACGAGTTCGTAGATGCGACGTTGCGCGGGCGAGAAGGTGCCGTTCACGGGCATGGTGCGCGTCACGTCAGCGGTGTAGAGGTTGTGACATTCGACGCCGGCGTCGAGCAGCAGCATCTCGCCGCTACGCACGGCGCCGTCGTTACGCGTCCAGTGCAGAATCGTCGCGTGCGCGCCACTCGCGGCGATTGTGCTGTAGCCAACGTCGTTGCCTTCGACGCGCGCGCGAAGGTTGAAGATCCCCTCGATCACCCGCTCGCCGCGGCCCTGCGCCGCGGGCAATGCGCGAACGACGTCTTCGAAGCCCTTTACGGTGTAGGAGATTGCGAGTTGGAGTTGGGCGATTTCGAAGTCGTCTTTGACCAGTCGGTGTTCGCTCAGCACAACGCCAAGTTGCGCGTCGTCGACGTGGGGGCTCGTGAGTGAATCCACGTGAGCGTCAAAGCCGCGCAGGGTCACGACATCGGTGGCCGCGAGCGACTCGAGATCCTTCGCCAGATACTCGAGGGGCGCCGTCTCGATGGCGAAGTGGATCGCGGCCTCTTCAACCCCGAGGCGTGGGCCCACCCAGAGCTCTCCGTAGCGCGCGTCGGTGAAGAATTCGTGGGTATGGTGGTCGCGTCGAGCTGGGACATACAAGGTTGATCGCGGTCCGGCGGCACTCGGTGAGATGACGAGTACCGCGTCAGGCTCACTGCAGCCGGTGAGGTAGAAGAAATCGGTGCCGGCGCGAAATGGATAGTCGGTGTCGTTCGCGCGAACCTTGGGATTCCCCGTAGGAATCACCAGGGTCTTGCCGGTGAAATGCTCGCCGAGTCGTTGTCGTCGCTCGGCACTGAATGTTGCGGCGGGATGCACGTCGCTCCCAGGCGCGCCGACCTCCCAGTCGCTCGTCATGTGCTCGAAGAGCACGCGCGGGCATGGCGGGCGGTGCGGGCCCACCCACACCCAGTGTTCGGAGATGGGATTCTCGGCGGAGACGTCGGGTTCGGGCGTTGGTTGGGTGTTGTCACTCACGGTCCACAACTTACTAGCGAGTTACGCTCGCGCCGTATGCTCCGGTAATGGACATTTCAGTGAGCCAAGAAGGTGCGGTCGCGGTACTTCGCTGGCACGGCGGGGAAAATCGGATCAACCTCGATTCGCTCCAACGGATCAATTCGATCCTCGATGGACTCGAGGATCTGGGTGGGCCGTTGGCGCTCGTGCTGACCGGAGAGGGAAAGTTCTTCTGCAATGGCTTGGACCTGGAGCGCTTCGGGAGCAACCCCGCCGAATTCGCGTCGACGCTCGACGAAATGAATCGCACCATTGGGCGGCTTCTGGTCTTTCCCGCCTACACCGTGGCGGCGCTCAACGGTCACACGTTCGCGGGCGGGGCCCTGCTCTCGTGCGCCTTTGATCAGCGCATCATGCGTGCGGACCGAGGTTATTGGTGCATGAACGAAGCCGAAATCGGCCTCGCGCTCGACGAGAGACTGTGGTCGATCCTGGCCAACCGGCTACCACGCGAGACCGCGATCTTCGCGGCGACTACTGCGCATCGATTCTCTGGTCCCGAGGCACACGCTCGCGGTATCGTCCAGGGTGTCGCGAGCGAGCACGAACTACTCGAACACGCCCTCGGCGTCGCTGAGCGCTACGCCACCCTTGATCGAAAGACTTTGGGCACGCACAAGCGGTTGATCCATGGTGCTGAGGCGCAGCTGTTGGGGTTTCGCGACTCGTGACCTCCGGGTCGCCCGACATCGTGTTACTTCTTGGTCAGCTTGTCCACGAGGCGCCACGCTGAGGGAAGTGCGAGTCCCGCGAGTCCCGCTTTGATGAGGTCGCCCGCGATGAAGGGTGTCATGCCGAGCGTCAGCGCCTTGACGATCGACACGTGCAGATCGAACGCCAACCACGGAACGGCCACCGCGTAGATCAGCAGTTCTCCCGCGATCATGGAGAGGGCGGCGCGAACGATCGTGCGGTCATTGCCGCGCGAGGCGAGGTAGCCAAGAAACGAGCCGGCGAGAACGAATCCGACCAGGTAGCCGAACGTTGCGGTGGGAAATCCGTGCGAGTGACCCGCGAACCATGGGACGCCGGCCACGCCCGCGACGACGTAGAGGCTCATCGAAAGACTGGCTCGACGCAGGCCCAACGCGGAACCCGCGAGCAGGACGCCCAGCGTTTGACCGGTGATGGGCACCGGCGTGAACGAAAGGGGGATTGAGACCTGAGCGAGTAGCCCTACGAGCGCCGCCGCTCCCGCAATGAGCGCGATGTCGGCAAGCAAGGTGTTCGAGACCACGTCGGCGAGTACCGTCCGGGGTTGACGTGCGACAGCAACGGTTGACATACATGTCTCCTAGTCGTGGAAGTTAGTGACACTTTAGGCCAGGCGTGGGGCCATGACGACTAGAGCCTGAACGACTCTCAGCGCGCGAGTGGCGGCACCAGGCCGACGTAGGCCCGGTCGTTCGAGCGTTCGAGATGCTCGGCGGCATCGAGGAGTCGTGACTCGTTACCCCAAGGTGCGATCAACTGCAGTCCAATCGGCAAGCCCGATGTGTTGAGCCCGACGGGTATCGAGATGCTCGGGACGCCACTCAGGTTGGCGAGGCACGACTGTCTGATGTTGGAAAGATCGGCGGTGGTGGGGCCCGAGGGCAACGTCACCCACGGATCGTCCAGCGCGGGCGCGCAGGTCGGAGTCGAGGGCCACGCCACGAAGTCGACCACTTGGAGCATCTTCGCGAGCGAGGCACGAATTGCCGATCGAACGCGGTCAGCACGCGGCACGAATCGTGCGGGTGACAACATGCCCGCGAGCACGAGCGCCCTCGTAGGCTGACTCAGCGAGGCGAGCAGTTCATTCGAGGGCAGTCCCACTTCGGCGACGATCCTTCCCAGGTACGCAGCATTCGCCAACTCTAGGTTCTCCAGGTGGATGGCGCTGACGTGCCAGCCCGCGTCTCGCATGGCGCGTTCGCAGGCCTCGGCGACCTGCGGGTCGGTGTCGCTCCAGTACGGGTCACGAACGATGCCGATGCGAAGTCCGCTCCCGCTTTGGGCGCTGAGTGGACGCTTGAGGAGTGCCGATGCGAGGATGCGCGCGTCACCACCATCACGCGCGAGCAGGCCGGGCGCGCTGAAGGTCGTGGAATTGCCGAAGTAGCCGTCGTAGGGGACCGCACCGTAGGTGATCTTCAGGCCAACGACCCCGCAGTAGGAGGCGGGAATGCGCGTTGAGCCGCCGCTGTCACTTCCCAGGCTGCCCGCTACGAGGCGCGCAGCGACACCCGTCGCGCTGCCGCCCGAGGAACCTCCCGCACATCGATCGAGGTTCCAAGGGTTGCGCATGACCCCGTAGGCGGACGCGGTGCCGGTGGAGCCCATGCCGAGTTCGTGCTGGTTGGCAATACCGACCACGATGGCACCGGCGTCGCGCAGATGGCGAAACGGTCCACTGGCGCTCGCGTGGATCAAATCAAAATGCGTGCCGTTTCGTGCCGCGCGCCACGGCAAGGCGTACATGTCTTTTACGGTGATCGGTACGCCGTGCAGGGGTCCAGCGGGGGCTTCACTGAGCGCCGTACGACTCTCCTCTTCGAAGATCACCGGTGTGGAATTGAGCGTCGTGTCACGCGCCCCGAGCCGTTCGAGGGTGGACGCGAGTAGGTCCTTCGCGCTGAGCTCGCCCCTTCGAAGCGCCTCGGCCTGCTCGCGCAATGTCCAGTCTTGGGGGTGCGTCATGACGACTTGGGTGCGTGGCGAAGATCGACACCGAGCGCGGGAAACTTCTCGAGGTCGATATGGTCAAGGGCCTCGAGTTGGCGTAGCGCGCCCGAGTAGACCAACTCAATCAGTTCCAGATCGTCTTCGTTGACGTCGATTCCCGACTGGCGATATGTGCTTCGCGCCCACTCTTGGAATTCATTCATAGAGCTGCTTCCCACTTTCGTGGGGAAAGCAAACGCTCGGCCCCCACCGTGAATTGATGCTATCCACATCTTGAACTCAAACGGGTGACGAGAGTCTTTCGTGCTGGCGCGTCGAGCAACTACGGTGTGAACACCCGAGCGAGGTGGGATATGGGAGCAGAAGCACGACTTCTCGAACTCGGCATCGACCTGGCTGAAGGGTCTCACCCTGTCGCTAATTATGAAATGGTGGCCGCTTCGGGCCGGCTCCTGTTCGTCTCGGGACACGGTCCCGTGCAAGCGAACGGCGCGCTGCTGCGCGGCAAGGTCGGGGACGCATTCTCCTTGGAGCAGGCCTATGAAGCGGCACGCCTCGCGGGGCTGGCCGTGCTCGCCACCCTGCGAGGGGAGCTCGGTTCACTCGATCGGGTGTCTCGTATCGTGAAGGTGCTCGGCATGGTCAATTGTGCGCCGGGATTCAACCGCATGCCCGAGGTGATTGATGGTTGCTCGGACCTCCTGATCGAGGTCTTCGGTGACAATCGCGGACGTCACGCGCGCAGTGCCATCGGCGTGGCGGAGCTGCCGTTTGACATTCCCGTGGAGATCGAGTTGGTCTGTGAGATCGAATGAGCATTGTCGATAGCGCCGGTGCTAGAACGTCCAGATGATTGATTTCGAACGCACGGGCGATGGTGTTCCGCTAGTACTGGTACACGGCATCACCGAGTCCAAGCGGACCTGGGATCCGCTCGTCCAACGACTCGCCGACTCCCATGAGGTGTTGGCGGTTGATCTGCGAGGTCACGGCGCCTCTGTTGCGTCGGCGCCCTACGACGTTCTCACGATGGCGAGTGACATCCATGACGTACTCGAAGCCTCGCAACTCGGCGAGCCGCTGCTCGTCGGACATTCCCTTGGTGGCACCGTCGTGAGTGCGTACGCCGCCATGTTTGGCACGCGCGGGGTCATCAACGTCGACCAATCACTGCGCCTCGGCGACTTCCAACAGTCGCTGCTCGGGGTCGAAGCGATGCTCCGCGGTGATGAAGCGACATTCCAACAAGTGATCGACATGATCT
>JABBNY010000154.1 GCA_019352095.1 Acidobacteriota bacterium | reverse complement strand
GTCACGAGACCGCCTTCCGACGGTGGGCTTCGATATAACGCTCGAGGTTCTCCTGGGTGGCACTCAATCGACGTTCCGCGCGCTCCTTTCGACGGCGGTGCTTCAACACGCCCGCGGCCTCTTCGATAACCGCGCGTCGGTTCTCCGAACTCGAGTTGAGGATCGAGTCCAACTGTCCTTGCCCAATGATCATGTGCTGTTGACGACCGACCCCGGAGTCACTCAGGAGTTCTTGGACGTCGAGCAGTCTGCACGTCGTGCCGTTGATGGCGTACTCAGAGTCACCATTTCGAAACAGCGTTCGAGAAATCGTGACCTCGGCGCCCTCGATGGAAAGTCGCCCCGAGGAATTGTCGAGGGTCAACGCCACTTCCGCACGTCCGAGCGCCGCCTTGTTCGCGGTGCCCGCGAAGATCACGTCGTCCATCTTCGCGCTGCGAAGTGCTCGGGTGCTCTGGGCGCCAAGCACCCAGGTCACGGCGTCGACCACGTTGGATTTGCCCGAGCCGTTCGGTCCAACCACGGCGGTGACGCCAGGCTCGAACTCCAGCACGGTGTTGTCGGCGAAGGACTTGAAGCCCTTCATGGTCAATCGCTTAAGAAACACGCGTAGACGCTAGCAACCTTCTGGGGGTCGCCTCGGGCGTTAGCCCTGGCACTTGTCGCAAAAGAACGTCGAGCGCCCTCGAAGGGTGACTCGTTTGATGGGCTGGCGGCACTGGTAACACGGAAGGCCCTCTCGGTTGTAGACCTGGTGGTACTCCTGGTAGTTTCCCGGCTTGCCATCGGGGTTCACGAACTGCTCATCGGCGAGGGTCGAGCCACCGTGTTTGATCGCCTCGGTCAGTATTTCGGAGATGGCACGGTGCAGGCGGCGGATCTCAATGGTCGACAACGATTCCGCGGGGCGGTCGTACATCAACGCGGCGGCGAACAGCGACTCGTCGGCGTAGATATTGCCAATTCCGGCAATGATGTCCTGGTCGGTCAGCACGATCTTGAGCGCCGTCGAGCGGCTGCGCAAGATGGCGGCGAATCGGTCCCAGCCAATCTGGTCCTCAAAAGGGTCGATGCCGAGATGCGCGAGTTCCGGGATCTGATGCCGTAGTCCCAGCCCCTCCCCGCCAATCGACAATCGGGCAAATTTTGAGATCTCCACTTCCGCGTCCTCGGGCGGACGCTGCGACACGAACAACTCACCGAACGTCCTTGGATCCACGTAGCGCAATTCTTCGCCCTGGGTGAAGCTGATGACGACGTGGGTGTGCTTTGGCTTGGGATCCTTCGCGCCCTTCGCGCGCAACAGCTGACCACTCATCCCCAGGTGGATCACGAGGTGGTTGGAATTGTCGAGTTCGATGATGAGGTACTTCCCCAATCGCTGCACCGCTTTGATCGAATGCCCTTCGAGCAGCGCACGAAAGTCCTTGGCGCTCTTGTGGCGACGAACGACGCGACCGTTGGTGACCGTCACCGCCTTGATCTTCCGTCCGATCATGTCGCGCGCGAGCGAAACCCGCACGGTCTCAACTTCAGGTAGTTCCGGCATGTCGACGTCCCTCCCACGCAGCTTCCGCAGCCCGAGTCTCCGCGCGCTTTTTCGATCGCCCGGTGCCCGACGCGCACAACTCGCCCACGTGTACGGTCGCTTCGAAGACCGTGTCGTGCGAGGGGCCACTTGCCACGGTTTCGTAGACGGGCGCACCCAGTCCCGCCGCCTCGGACCACTGACGCAGGCGCGTTTTGGCGTCGAGGGTGCTCGTCACTGATGACGCGTTCGCCACCGCGTTCGCGAGAGCGTGCTGGACGAAATCCTTCGCGGCGTCGTAACCGCGCTCGAGGTAGATCGCCGCGACGAGGGCTTCGAAGGCGTCGGCGAGGATCGAGGGTCGCTGGAGGCCGTTCTCCTTCATGACGCCTCGGCCTATACGTAGGTACGCTGCGAGATCCAGCGCCGTGGCGGCGGTGGCGAGCGATTCCTCGTTGACCACTCGCGAGCGAAGTACGGAACTCGACCCCTCGTTCAGTTCAGGATGCTCACGAAGGATCAGGTCAGCAATCGCGAGATCCACGACCGCGTCACCCAGGAATTCCAGGCGTTCATTCGACTCGGTGGCGTGTTCGGCCGCATAACTCGAGTGTGTGAGGGCCAACACGAGTGTCTCACTGGAGGGCTCGATTCCCAGGCGGTGAGCCAATGTGTCAAGTGGCGAGAGCAAAGTGCTCACGAACCTCGTTACGCCACTTGCAGCTTGGCGGCAACGTAGTCAACAGCATCTCGCACCGACGCCAGACCCTCAAGGTCCTCGTCGTCGATGTGAAATCCCGCCACGTGCGTCGACAAGTTCTCCTCGAGGGCTTCCACCAGTTCAATGAGCGCCAATGAATCAGCACCGAGTTCCACGAACGGCACGTCTTCGCCAATCTCGTCGGGACTCTTCTCAAGGATTTCGGCAAGCTGATCTCGAACTATTCCAAGGATTGCCACCCGGTCGAGTGATGATGCGTTTCCAGCGTCTGCGGTCATGACCACTCCTTTGTGTTGCTGCTCTAGATTACCGAGAAGCGAACCCCAGTGCGACGATTATTCCTTTTGATCAGTAACTATGGAGCTGGCCAACTTGGTGACCACGTCGGCGGCGTCCATTTCAGCCGCCACGCGCAACGCATTCATGATCGCGGTCGCGTTCGACGATCCGTGACTGATCACGCAGATCCCCTTCAAACCGAGCAGCATCGCTCCACCTTGATTCTCCGGCGTGAGCTGGCTCGCGAGCGGCATCAGGTACGGGAACAGCGCTTCGCCCGCCTGTGACGTCGTTTCATTGGTGCCGATCACATTGAGCACCGCCCCCATGATGAAGCGCAACGCGCCTTCAAGGGTCTTGAGCGCAACGTTGCCGGTGAAGCCGTCGGTCACGATCACATCCACCGGTGCGGGGATGAGGTCACGACCTTCAACATTGCCAGCAAAGTTGAGCCCTTCGAGTTGGGCGAGCAGCGCGTGGGTTTCTTTCACGAGTGGCGTGCCCTTCGTGGGCTCCTCGCCTATGGAGAGCAAGCCCACCGAAGGGTTCGAGGAGTCGTAATGCGCACTGTGGAACGCGGCGCCCATCTGGGCGAATTGCACGAGCATCTCGGGGGTGCACTCAGCGTTGGCGCCAGCGTCAACGAGCACCGCGGGAGCCATGTTCAAGCGTGGTATCGGCGTGACGATGCAGGGTCGTATCACGCCCGACAGGCGACCCATTCGAAGCAGGGCCGACGCCATGGTCGCCCCGGTATTACCGGCGGACACCATCGCCGACGCCTGGCCATCGCGAACGAGCTCCGCACAGCGCACCAGTGACGAATCCTTCTTCTTTCGCACACTCGACGCAGGGTCATCGTCCATGGCGATTACCTCGCTGCAGGGAACGACCTCGAGGCCCAAGGGGTCCCCCATGAGCTCACGAACGCCAACGAGGGTGACTGAGAGCCCCAGCTCATCTACCGCGCGCCGCGCGCCGGCGATGATCTCTGCGGGTGCGAAGTCACCACCCATCGCGTCAAGGGCGATGGGCAGGGTCAACTCAGTTGACCTCGACCGCTACGCGATTCTTGTACCACCCACAGTTGGGGCATACGATGTGCGGCAACTTTGACGTTGCGCACTGGGGGCAGACGCTACGAGCGGGTCGCTCCAGACGCCAGTTGGCCGCACGGCGGCTTCGGGTCTTGGCTTTGCTGGTCTTGCGCTTTGGAACTGCCATCGATCTTCTCTTTCGCCAGTACGGGCGAGCCCGTCACACTTCTTTGGAATCGTCGGGCTCGACGCCCATAAATCTGAGTCCATCAAGTGTAGCCCAGCGCGAGTCAATGGGAGCTTGGCAGTCGCACGTAGCTTCATTTCGGTCAATTCCGCAGTACGGACAGAGCCCCTGGCAGTCCTCTCGACAGAGCGGGGCGAGCGGCAGGTCCAAGAAGATGGCGTCGTGCACGAGGGGCGCCAGGTCAGCGAAATCGTCTTCGATCAGATACGCGTCATCGTCACCAGGCCCACGGGCATCGACAAATCGCTCATCCACCGAGACCTTGCTCACACCGAGGACCGGAGTCGAGCATCGTCGACACACCCCGTACCAGGGCGCTTCGACCGTGCCCTTCGCGCGCAGCCCACCGCTATAACTCTGCAGGACAATGTGCACCTCGACCCGGGCATCGGGAGAGACGTCGGTCTCCGCGATTCCGCGGGGAGGGAATTCATGCTCCTCGTCGAACGGCGCCGAGAAGTTGCACTCGTAGGTGGACGGGACGTCGCGCAGCAGCTGGGCCACTGGGACGAGGTACGACGAGGCCACGGCAGTTAGTAGGCGTCCTGATCGAAGAAGGACGAGTCGTCCTGGGACGCCGTCTCGGTGTAGTCGGTGTCGTGCGAAGCCGGCTCCTCGACGGGACTCAGCACCGGCTCGATCATCGAGGTCGGCAGGCCCTGCGCGCTCAAGCGCTCACGTCCCGATCGCGCCGTCTTCAAGAGTCTCTCCAACACGATCTCGAAATTGCCCAGTTTGCCGTCTATGAAGTCCTCGGCCTGGTTGATCATCTGGCGCGCTTGGGCCTGCGCGTCAGCGATGATCTGGTCGGAACGCAGCCGTGACTGGCGCACGATCTCAGTCTTGTCGACCATGCGCGCCGCCTCGGCCCTCACCTGATCCATGAGTTGCTGGGCCTTTTGCATCTCGGCCGCCATCAACTCTTCGCGATCGCGTAACGCCCAGCGTGCCTCGCGGATCTCATCGGGCAGGCTGTGTAACGCTTGCTCAAGGAGACCGAGGACGTCCTCGCGCGGCACCAGGGCGGAGTTCGAAAGTGGCATTTGCTTGGCGTTAGCGACCAGCTCGATGAGGCTGCGAAGATCCGACTCGATATCTCGTCGCAGGTGACGCCCGGGTACCTCAGCGAACTCTTGGGGGTCGTCGTAGCCGTAAAACGAGGTCATGTTCACCTCCGGGAAAGAGTGCCTTCAGCCTCGTAGCCACGGCACTGGGCACGAACTGGGACACGTCGCCACCGTATCGAGCCACCTCGCGCAACAGTCGCGACGCAATGAACGAGTGATTTGAGCTCGTCGGGATGAAGAGCGTCTCCACCCCTGAGAGAGACCGGTTCATCTGGGCCATCTGCAGTTCGCTTTCGAAATCCGAGACTGCACGAAGTCCCTTAACGATGGCCGTGGCGTTGACGTCGCGCGCGACATTGACTAGCAGCGTGGAGATCGACACGATGCGCACGTTGTTAATGTGCGCACACGAGTCGGCGATCATCTCTCGGCGCTCGTCGAGGTCAAACATTGCTTCGGATTTCTGGGGGTTGCGAATGGCCGCCACCACGATCTCGTCAAAGATGTGCGACGCGCGTTCCACCACCTCAAGGTGGCCATTGTGAAAAGGGTCAAAAGAGCCCGGGATAAGACCGACCGTCACTCTTCATCCCCTTCGTGCGGTTCCAACATCGTTACGAGCGTAGTGCCGTATCGCTTGGTTTTGGTGACCGCCCACCCCGGAGGGGCTTGCATATGGCGATCGTTCTCCACAATCACGCGTGACGCGCGCACGCCGCACAGCAATCCTTCGAGGTCCAAGGGGCCGTAGGGCGGGTCAGCGAGCACGAGATCGAGATCGGTCGGTGGCTGCCACAGCGGAAGCGCGGCACGTATAAAGACTGCTTCGCCCTTGATCTGCAAAGGTTCCAAATTAGTCTTGGCCGCGACGAGACAGGCGGGATCATTGTCGACGAAGTAGACCTTCGCGGCGCCACGCGACATCGCTTCGATGCCGAGCGCCCCCGAGCCGCAGTACAGATCAACCACCACCAGTCCCGAGAGGCCGCCGCGGCTCTCGAGCATCGAGAAGATCGCCTCACGGGCGTAGTCGGTTGTCGGTCGCACCGTGGACGGGAGCTTCGCTTTGAGCGGTCGTCCCCGCGCCACACCACCAATAACTCGCACCCACTAAGGGTAGGCGCTCTGCGTCTAGGACTTGAACAGGTACGCGGCTTCTTCATCATCGATGAAAAGGCGAAGCTCGTCCACAATCTCGGGATTCGACGCCAAGGCGTCACCACGCACCATCGTCGATGCCACGTCGCGCGCCGCAATCAGTAGTTCCTCGTCACGACGAAGTGACCCCAGTCGAAGATCGCTCCGGCCACGCTGGCGTGCGCCGAGCAGGGTCCCCTCGCCGCGAAGATCCAAGTCGATCTCGGCGAGCGCGAAGCCATCGGAGGAGTCAACCAGCGCCTGAAGGCGCACCTCGCCCTCGGGGGCGGGCGGCTCTCCCAACAGGTAGCAATAGCCCTGATCGGAGCCACGACCTACCCGGCCACGTAACTGGTGCAGTTGTGCGAGTCCGAACCGCCACGCATCCTCGATGACGATGATGCTCGCTTCGGGGATGTCGACACCCACCTCGATCACCACGGTCGCCACGAGCACCTG
>JABBNY010000153.1 GCA_019352095.1 Acidobacteriota bacterium | reverse complement strand
GTGGCGACCAAAGCGATCGTCGGCGAGAAGGTGGGCATGACCCAAGTCTGGGACGACCAGAACCGGGCCATCCCGGTGACAGTTGTCCGAGTCAGCCCAGCTCGCGTCGTCCAGGTAAAGACCCCTGAGAAGGAGGGCTACAGCGCCCTTCAGGTCACGTGGGGGACCCGTCGTACATCGACCATGACCAAGCCTGAGCTCGGTCACTACGACAAGGCGGGCGTCACTCCGGGCAAGAAGCTCGTCGAGCTGCGTCTCGATGACGTGTCGGGCTACTCCGTGGGCCAGGAGATCCTGGTCGACGTGCTCGAAAAGGGCGAGATGATCGACGCCACGGCCGTCTCCAAGGGCAAGGGCTTCGCCGGTGGCATGAAGCGCCACAACTTCTCGGGTCAGGGCGCAGCCCACGGTAACCACAAGCACCACCGTGCGCCTGGTTCCATTGGTGCGTGCGCGACCCCCGGTCGCGTCTTTAAGGGCACCAAGATGGCGGGCCGCTACGGCGGTGGCCAGGTGACCACGACGAACCTCGAAGTGATCGGCGTCGACGCTGAGCGCAACCTGGTCCTCGTGAAGGGTGCCGTACCGGGCCCGCGCGGCGGTGTGGTGGTGCTGCGTACGTCGGTGAAGAACCCCATGAAGGCCGGAGGTAAGCGATGAGCGACGTCTTTACGCTGCGTGGTCCTATCAAAAAGGACCGTCCCGCGCCCGCGAATCGTTCGGTGACCCGTCGAAGCCTCGCCGGCGCCGAGCTCGGCTCGGTCGCCCTCGAGCCCACGATCTTCGGCATCGAGCCCAACATGGCCGTGATGCACCAGGTCGTCAAGGCCCAACTCGCCGCCAAGCGCTCGGGCACCCAGTCCACCAAGACCCGCAAAGAGGTCAGCGGTGGTGGCAAGAAGCCGTTCAACCAGAAGGGGACCGGTGGCGCTCGTCAGGGAACCATCCGTGCGCCGCACTACCCCGGTGGTGGCATAGCCCTAGGCCCCAAGCCTCGTAAGTACGACCAGAAGACCCCGAAGAAGATGATCCGCCTGGCGCTCTACTCGGCGCTGTCGGACCGTGCACAACTCGAGCGCGTGGCGCTCGTGGACAGCTTCGCCGCCTGGAGCGAGCCCAAGACCAAAGAGGCCGTGTCGGCACTCAACGTACTCGGACTCGAGGGCAAGATCCTCGTCGTGCTGAGCCGTGATGACATGACCGCCTACCGCTCGTTCCACAATCTGCTCAACGTGAAGACCATCGACGCCGGCGAGATCAACGCCTACGACGTCTTGGACGCGGACTGGGTCCTCTTCACCGACGCCACGTTGCCAGTCCTGAAGGAGATCAACTAATGCGCGATGCAATGAGCGTGCTCATCCGTCCGGTGGTGTCTGAAAAGACCTACGGACTCATGGACAACCACACCTACGTGTTCATCGTCGACCCCAAGGCCACCAAGATCGACGTGCGTAACGCCGTCGAGCAGGCCTTCAACGTCAAGGTGACCAACGTCAATACTCTCAACCGCAAGGGTAAGACGACGCGCAACCGTCGCACCGGTGTTGTCGGCTCACGCCCCAGCACGAAGCGGGCCATCGTCACCTTGAAGCAGGGTGACTCGATCAATCTCTTTGAGAACTAAGGACTGACATGGCACTGCGTCACCGCAAACCAACCAGCCCCGGTCGCCGCTTCCAGACGGTTTCGGACTTCGCCGAGATCACGAAGTCGACGCCGGAGAAGTCACTGCTCGCGCCCAAGCCCAAGACGGGTGGCCGCAACAGCTACGGCCGCAAGACCTCGCGTCACCGCGGTGGTGGTCACAAGCAGCAGTACCGCATCATTGACTTCAAGCGCAACAAGGACTCCATCCCCGCGAAGGTCGCCGCGATCGAATACGACCCGAACCGTACGTGTCGCATTGCGCTGCTGCACTACGCCGACGGCGAGAAGCGCTACATCCTCGCGCCCAACGGTCTGAAGGTCGGCGACGTCGTCGAGTCCGGCCCCAAGGCCGACATCCGTATGGGCAACTGCCTGCCAATGCGCTTCATCCCGACTGGTGCGACCGTGCACAACGTCGAGCTTCGCCCTGGCGGCGGTGGCAAGATGGCCCGCAGCGCCGGCATGAGCGTGCAGCTCGTGGCCAAAGACGGTGGCTTCGCCACCCTGCGACTGCCCTCGACCGAAATGCGTCGCGTGCCGATTGACTGCCGTGCGACGCTCGGCGTCGTTGGCAACTCCGAGCACGAACTCATCAAGATCGGTAAGGCCGGCCGTAACCGCTGGAAGGGCATCCGCCCCCAGACGCGTGGTGTCGCCATGAACCCCGTCGACCACCCACTCGGTGGTGGTGAAGGTAAGACTTCCGGTGGACGTCACCCCGTATCACCGTGGGGTCAGCCAGAGGGTCGTACGCGTCTGCCAAAGGCATCAGACGCGCTCATTATTCGTCGTCGCCGTGGACGCGGCTCGCGGAGGTAGGTAGACAATGTCACGCAGCTTAAAAAAGGGCCCCTTCATCGATGCCCACCTTTTGAAGAAGGTGGACGCGATGAACGCCGCCAACGAGAAGAAGGTCATCAAGACCTGGAGTCGTCGTTCGACCGTCATCCCCGACATGGTCGGACACACCTTCGCGGTGCACGACGGACGTCGCCACGTGCCGGTGTTCGTGAATGAGTCAATGGTGGGCCACAAGCTCGGAGAGTTCGCGCCTACGCGTACCTTCAAGTTCCACGCCGGCCAGGAAAAGACAGGTAGGCGCTAATGACCGGTCCCAAGACCAACGAACGTCCAGGTACGCGCGCCACGCTGCGCGGCTACCACATGTCAGCGAGCAAGGCCCGCGTGGTGTTGAACCTCATCCGTAATGAGGACGTGAACACTGCGCGCGAGATCCTCGCTGGCACGACCCGCGAGGCCGCCGACGTGATCGGCAAGGTCCTGGCGTCCGCCGTGGCCAACGCGGTGAACAACGACGCCATGAACGCCGACGAGCTCTACGTATCAGCGGCGTTCGCCGACGAGGGCATCACCATGAAGCGCTTCACGCCACGTGCGCGTGGCCGTGCGGGCAAGATCCGCAAGCGTGCCTGTCACATCACCGTGATCGTCTCGCGCCTCGACGAGGACCGTCTCGAGATTCTTCGCGCCGCACGCTCGGCGCAGGCCGCCGCGTCACGCACGCGTCGCGTCGCGTCGTCACGCCGTCGCGCCGACCAGACCGCGAGCTTGAACAAGCGCGAGACCGCCGCTGCGGTCGCCGCCGAAGAGCTTGAGAACCAGGTAGAGAACGAAGCAGTCGAGACCGACGTCGTCACTGAAGACGTGACGACCGAGGTGGACGCCGCGGTTGAAGAGACGGCTGGTGAAGAGACCACCGACGAGACGGTGTCAGAGAACGCCACTGAGGAGCAGAACTAATGGGTCAGAAGGTAAACCCCTACGGTTTCCGCCTCGGTATCACGACGGACTGGAAGTCGCGCTGGTTCAAGGAGCGCGGCTACAAGGACCTCGTCATCGAGGACTGGAAGATTCGCGACTACCTGACCAAGCAGCTCGAGAGCGCTGCAGTCAGTCGCATCGAGATCGAGCGCAACTCGGACCGCATCCGCGTTGACATCCACACCGCACGACCGGGCATTGTCATCGGTCGTCGTGGCGCCGAGGCCGAGCGTCTGAAGAAGGACCTCGAGAAGATCACCGGCCAGAAGAACAAGATCTCGCTCAACATCCAAGAGATCAAGCAACCAGAACTCGACGCGGCGCTCATCGCCCAGGGGATCTGCGACCAGTTGCTTCGCCGCGTGGCGTTTCGCCGTGCGATGAAGCGTGGCATCCAGACCGTCCAGAAGGCCGGTGCCATGGGTGTGAAGATCCAGGCTTCGGGCCGTCTTGGTGGTGCGGAAATGTCACGACGCGAGTCGTACCGCGAGGGCCGTGTGCCGCTGCACACGCTTCGCGCCGACATCGACTACGGCTTTCGCGAGGCTCGCACCTCGACGGGTCGTATCGGGGTCAAGGTGTGGATCTACAAGGGTGACATCCTGCCCTACCAGTTGACCAACGACGAGAAGATCGTTCGCGAGGCCGCCATGGCCGCCGGTGACGCAGTCCCGGTCGGCGCCGCACCCGCGGTACCCAAGGGTGTCGTGCGCGCCGGTGGTGGACGGCGTCGTGTCGAAGAGGCGGTCGTTGAAGAGGTCGTCGCCGACGCGAAGCCCGTTGAGCTGTTGGCGGCCAACGACGAGGTCGAGCGCCGTTTGAGTGTCGAAGAAGAGATCGAGCGCCGCACGGCCCAAGATCACACCGACACTCCGCACTTTCGAAAGGACGCTGAGTAATCATGTTGATGCCCCGCAAGGTAAAGCACCGCAAGCAACACCGCGGCCGTATGACTGGTATGGCCAAGGGTGGCGTCGAGCTGGCCTTTGGTGACTTTGGTATCCAGGCCCTCGAGAACGGGTGGATCACCGCCCGCCAGATCGAAGCCGCACGTATTGCCATGACCCGTCACGTGAAGCGTGGTGGCAAGGTATGGATCCGGGTGTTCCCGGACAAGCCCGTTACCCAAAAGCCCGCAGAGACCCGCATGGGTTCAGGTAAGGGTAACCCCGAGTTCTGGGTTGCCGTCGTGAAGCCCGGTCGCATCATGTTCGAGCTCGGTGGTGTCGACGAGGCACTGGCCCGTGCCGCCATGGAGCGCGCGATTCAAAAGTTGCCGATCAAGGCGAAGTTCGTGGTCCGTCCGGGCACGCACGGCACCCCGGAGGTGAGCATCTAATGGCTACGACCAGAGAACGCATCGCGGAGTTCCGTCTCCTGGGCGACAACGAATTGGTGGAGCGATTGGGCGAAGCCCGTCGCGAGCTGTTCAACCTGCGCTTTCAGCTGGCGACCGGCCAGCTCGACAACTCGGCACGGCTGGGTGAGGTACGACGCGACATCGCACGTATCGCCACGTTCCTGCGCGAGCGAGAGATTTTGGCCGCTGAGGCCGTTGGAGAAGGTGAGTAGTCATGACTGACTCGACGAACGATACGACCCGCGAGAACCCTCGCAAGGTCCGTGAGGGCATTGTGGTCTCGGACAAGATGGCCTCGACGTTGGTGGTTGCGGTGAACGAGCGGGTAAGTCACCCTCGTTACGGCAAGACTGTCCAGCGCACGAAGAAGCTCTACGTCCACGATGAGAAGAACGAAGCCAAGATTGGTGACCGCGTGCGCGTCCAGGAGACCCGTCCCCTGTCCAAGCTCAAGCGCTGGCGCCTGACCGAGATTGTGGAGCGTGCGCGATGATTCAACAAGAGTCCCGCCTCAAGGTTGCCGACAACAGCGGTGCGAAAGAAGTGCTGTGCATCCGAGTCCTCGGAGGCTCACGCCGTCGCTACGCGTCGATCGGTGACGTCTTCATCGCCACGGTGAAAGACGCCATCCCCGGCGCGGCAGTGAAGAAGGGTGACGTGGTTCGCTGCGTCGTCGTTCGCACCGCCAAAGAGAAGCGTCGTCCCGACGGTTCCTACATCAAGTTCGATGAGAACGCCGCGGTGCTGATCAACGATCAGCTCCAACCTCGCGGCACGCGAATCTTCGGCCCCGTCGGCCGCGAGCTTCGCGACAAGAAGTTCATGCGCATTATTTCCCTGGCGCCGGAGGTGCTGTAATGAAGATTCGTAAGGGTGATGACGTCCTGGTGCTCGCGGGCAAGTTCCGCGGTGAGCGCGCCAAGGTCGAAGAAGCACTGCCCCAGAGCAACAAAGTGATCCTTGAGGCGCTCAACGTCGCCAAGCGTCACACCAAGCAGACCGGCACCATGATGCAAGCCGGCATCATCGACAAGGTGATGCCCCTGCACGTGTCGAACGTCGCGCTCTGGTGTGACGGTCACAAGGGCCCGGCAAAGGCTGGCTTCAAGGTCGCAGACGGTGTGAAGACACGTGTCTGCCGTAAGTGTGGAGAGGCGCTATGAGCACCACTACTCGTCCTCGTTTGAAGGTTCGCTACGACCAAGAGATTCGTCTGGCTCTCAAGGAAGAACTCGGCCTCGCGAACATCATGCAGGTCCCTCGTCTCACGAAGATCGTGTTGAACTCGGGCGTCGGGCGCGCCACCCAGCAGGCCTCCCTGCTCGAGGGTGCCCAGCGTGACCTCGAGCTCATCACCGGCCAGAAGCCGATCGTGACGCGCGCGAAGAAGTCCATTGCGAGCTTCAAGCTTCGTGAAGAGCAGCCCATTGGTACCAAGGTGACCCTGCGCGGCGACCGCGCTTGGGAGTTCTTCGACCGATTGCTGAGCCTCGCGATTCCTCGTATCCGCGACTTTCGAGGGCTGTCGGCCAAGTCCTTTGACGGACACGGCAACTACACCTTTGGTGTCAACGACCAGTTGATCTTCCCCGAGATCGACTACGACAAGATTGACGCGCCGCGAGGGTTCGACATCACCATTGTCACCTCCGCCGTCAACGACGAGCAGGGTCGCGCGTTCTTGC
>JABBNY010000152.1 GCA_019352095.1 Acidobacteriota bacterium | reverse complement strand
CTAATGACTTCACGACCCTCGAACCGGGTGCGGCAATCCCGACACGACGCGCCAACTCCATGCCCACGGCCTCAGCCTTAACAACTGGATAGGGGTCACTCGACACCGAGAATTTTGCGATGTACTCGATGTCGCGATCCCTGATCAAGACCTTGGGGCGGGCTCCACCAACCGCGGTACCGTCGACCAACGCCTTGAACAGCTCGGCGTGAAGTTCGCCTGACTGTAGGGCATCAGTGGCGGTGTGTAACTCATCAAGGGTCGCCGTCTCCGCCCGGGGCACATAGTTTGTGGCGCTGGCCTGGAAGTCGAGCCCTCCAATGCGGTTGGAACCTGACTCGATGAGAAAAGTGGTTGGCTCGAGCGTGACTTCGTCTGCCGCCGCACCAAGAAGTCCGGTCAAGCGGGCAATGATCACCCGCTGTCCCCAAGAATCCGGGCTGGAGTCCCACAGACAGCCAGCCATGTCCATCCCCTCTGGTGGGTCAATCCAGCCTGTCCGCAAAGGCAGTTCCGGCGTGAACAGACTGATTGCCTCCGGACGCGACATGTAGCTTTCGCCGTACGCGAACTGGTACCGCCTGCCGTAAGGCCGGATTCGGCCTGCGACAACAGGATTCGTTGCCCCCGGAAGCCACACCCAAACGTAGATGTCAGAAGGCGAAGTCATTGGCACTCTCCTTCACTACAGGCTTGCGCACCTTCTCTGGGAGTAGCGCCAGAGTCTCCTCGCCGGCCCTGCGGGCACGAGCCAGGTCCGGGCCGGTCAGACCAAAAAGATCCACCCCTACTAGTACAGCGGCGTTAAACACTGTGCCGATTGACACCGTCGGTGCCCCGCCCTCGAGGGCGGAAGCCGTGCGAGGGTTCACACCAAGGCGCGCGGCCATCTCCACAATGGTCCAGCCACGGGCGTACCTACCGAGCTTGATCTGATTGCCCAACACCCCCAGCGCATCCCGAGTGGCACGAGACACTGCGACATTCATTTTCGACATTTCACTCCCATAAAATACATCTAAACGTCATGCTAGTGCATTATAACGTACTCCTATCATGGACCGTGCTGCGATTGTCGGCGGATGCACTTGACCCTGGCAGCGTCCAGGTGGCCTCCGGCGCCCAACCCCTCAGTATCAAGAGTGCATCTCGTGTGGTGGCAGGGTCTCTGGTGCCGGTGGTTGCTTTCTTCTCAATCACCAGGAGAGGCTGAGTTCCAAGGCTTCCGATTTCGCGTTCCAAAAGTGGGTGGTCTACGCGATCCTCGCCAGTTTAGAAGTCCTGGTCAGAACTAATTCGCGCAAGTCCCGGGTTCGCCCCGGACTGCGGGCTTGGTACTTGGGCCGATAATGCCGACACTGCGAGGTCGGTGAACGCGGCCACCGTCCGTCACAGCGCCTCTAAATTCGCTGAGGTAGTTTTCGATTGGAGGTATCACATCACGCTGGCAATGGCCTCCGATCGCGACGGGGAAGGACCCTTCTCATATCCGAGGAACCAGTATTCTCAGTCGCCGCCTGGAAATCAGTCTTCGCTCTTCTGACGCGCCAATGCCAGGGAAGACACCTTCGCGGATCCGATGTTGCTGAAACGCTCCGGCGTGCAGGTGAGGACGATCACTTGAGTGAGACGCCCGGCCGCGGCAATCACCGCCCCCAGCGTTGCTAGTCGCTCTGGATCGGAGTTGCCTAGGGCGTCATCGATGATGATCGGTACGCCAGAAGCTCCGCCCTTTCCGGTACCTGCGACCATCAGTGCGCACGCCAAACGCGCGATCATGCTCATCTGCTCTTTGGCACCCCCCGATAACGAATCGAAGGGCACGGTGACGCCGTTGACGGTACGCGACTTGATGGTCAAGAGTTCGCGATCGATCTCCACGGCGAAACTAGGACCGAACACCATTCTTCCAAGTCTCTCGACCTCGGTCTTCAAGGGAGCCACGTGGGCGCTCCGAGCGGACTCGCGGTGGCGAGAGAGAACTTCGTGCAGTCGCTGGGCAACTCGCGCTTGCCTATCGATCTGGTTCTGTCGACGATGGAGACTCTCACTCGTGGCGAGGGCCGCATCGTGCTGCTCATGCAATCCCGACTCCCCCTTTACCTTCAGCAGTGAAACTCGGTCACGTACCTGCTCTCTGGTTGCCTCAAGACTGTTCTCGGTACGCGTGACCACTCCCTGAGCGTTGGCGAGCATTTCAATGATCGTGTCGGGGTCGAGGTTGTTCAGGGCATCGCGTTCGAGTCCTAGTGCCGCTCGCGCCGTGGTCACTTCAGTGGCCGCGTCGTCGCGGGCGTTCATAAGTTCACTGTCTGGACGTGTCGCACGCGCCGTGACGAGGGCGGCGTTTGCGGCGTCCAGCGCTGCGGCGGACTGGCGTTGGCGCTCGCTGATCCGCGCCCGTTCAACATCGAGGTCCTGCTTGGCAGAGGATGCCAGTTCGTAACGTCGTATCACGCCAGTCTCTTGCTGCGCTAACTCCTCGACCTGTCTATTCACTTCGTCTCGGAGCGCGGTGGCCTCTTCGAGTGATTCCGGCGCATCGTCACCCGCGGGTTGAGCAGTGTCGAAGGCAGCGATCTCCTCGTTGAGCCGGTTGAGTTCGGCCTCCAATAATTCGGGGGTTCGACCCTCGAGGTCACTCGACAATGCGGCCCCGACTCGCTCGAGCAAATGTTCATGACGCTGCCGTTCGCCGCGCAACGCCCGAGCAGATTGCACGGGGTCAGAGCCCGCGACACCCGCCTCAGCCAAGAGGCCATCAAGGGCGACCTGGGCGGTGGCGAGGGCATCCTGACGCTCCTCGATTGAAGTCCCCGCGTTAAGGACCAACTCGGCGATATTGGGAAGAACGACGCGCAACTCCCGACCGAGTGGCAGCTCGATCGACTCCTCAGCGCTCAAGGTTCGATCCTCGCCGTTGACCTGCACTTCAATGTCGTTGAGCGCACGAAGAGATGCTGGCGGGAACTCCGCGGCCAGCCTCGCTCGCTGCTCGATCACCGACTCATTCGCCAGTGATATTCGCTCAAAGAGCTCTTCAGTGAGCGAGCAGCCGGCGAGAAATTCCTCGGCCGCGAGTTGCTGGGCGACGGCCTCCTGGACGCGCGTAACTCGGGGGCCCAGGAACGCGACTCGCGTCACTTTGCGAAAATGATCCGCACGTACCGACGCGAGGGTGGCGCGCCGGCGAAGGGTAACGAGCCTCTCGCGCAGGGCGTCCTTACTCTCGCGCGCGGCTCTCTCCTCTTCGGCCGCTTGGTCCAATCGGGGAGCTTCTCGCAAGATCTGCTGATTCAGCTGATCGAGGTCGTGTTGCAAAGTCTCTACGGCGGTCGTCATCCGACCGCGCTCTTCCGAGTCACCCTCCACGAGGGTTTGGCGCGACTGGGCGGAGTTAACCTCGGCCTCCAACACCTCCACGCGACGTTGCGCGTTCTCGAGCATGCGCCTCTTGTCCTGCCACTCGGTGAGGGTTTGGCGATCTCGTGCGAGGTCCAATTCAAGTTTCGTGACCTTCTCTCGAAGTCCGCGCAGTTCCTCGGCGGCCTTCTCGAGCTCAGTGATCGTGTCTTTGAGAGCCGCCACTTCGCTCTCCTGTTCTGCCACTTCTTCGGCGAGCCGCGCTCGATCGGCCACAGGACGGCCGGTGGCTGGCGTCACATACCGCTGGCGCTCCTGCTCGACCCGCGTCCATAGCTCCACCTCCGCACCCTGGACGTCTTCGACTCGACCCGAAGCTGCATCGAGTGCCGCCTGCAGGGATGGGTTCTGACCGACAGTGGCTTGTGAGATCGCCTCTCCCTGCTTATAGCGAAGACCCCGCCAGAGGTCGAGATCGATGTCGCCGCGCAGTATGTCAATCATCTTGTCGTGAGCGGGTCGGCCGTTGAGACTTGACGGAGTCGGCTTCAAGATCTTGAGCGTCGTCTCAGGACGCTTGAGCCAGCGCTTGACAAAGATCACGTGGTATTCGCCGGCCTCGAGCTCGACTTCGACTTGGGGCCCCGCGTCGTGGTTAACCGGCTGGCACGCCTTGACGGCTTGCTTCGTCGAGCTGTCGTACTCCGTGAACAGGAGATCGAGACCAATGACCGAGCTCGTCTTACCAATCTCGTTCGGTCCCTCGACGATGGTCACGCCGTCGTGGGCGAACTTGATCGTGGCGTCGTCGACCCCGCGAAAGGACTGGAGCCTGATTCGAAGAATCCTCATCGTGCACCTCCCGATAGTCGGAACAGGAGACCGAGGGCGTCACGCGCCTCCTCGGCGTCAGGGGTGTCCCCCTTCGCAGCGTTCAACAACTCCTCGTAGGCGCCACGGGCAAAGCCCGAGACCGAGAGGGCACCCAAATCGTCATCGTCGGGCATGACGTGAAGGTCCGAGGCTCGTTCGCTTCGTTCGATCGCGGCGAAGAGTTGGGTCTTATGCTCAAGCACGGTTTCAAGTCGGGCGGCACAAGAAATGCTCAAAGTCCCGACAAGGTTCAACTTCACCACGGTGCGTTGCTTGTCCGAGAATTCGTCGAACCACTGCTCGAGCGCCGTCACATCGTCATCGCCGTTAAGTTCAAAGTTCTGTCGTTCGAAGTGCCAGTTGCCCACGAGGTGCGGCGTCACCTCAATCCCCTCGTTGTCCAACTCGACGATGAGCACGTGGTTGGGCTGAGTCTCGGGGTAGTCAGTCGCGAGCGGGGACCCCGAGTACCAGAAACGCCCGGACTCGCCGACTCTCGTGAGTGAGTGCCGATCACCGAGTCCGACGTACTGCACGGCGCCGCTAGCGATGAACGCCTCGACGTCCTCGACGTGAATGATCGCCGGATTACCCAAATCTGGCGTGAGAGTGTCAACCGCTCCGTGGCCCACCACGATGCGGAGCAACCCCGGTTCGCGGCCGAGTCCCTGACAGGCCCGGGTGACCAGATCTTCGAGGGGTTCCTTCGAGTCCCACGGCGCGCCCACGATTTCGACGTTGAGATCACTGAGGCGAACCGGCTCGCTCGTCTCCAGAACTGTTACGTTCGGTGGGGAGTTATTGAGGAAAGTCTCGCTTCGAAAGATTGACGACGCATTCAGCGGATCGTGATTGCCCGGCAACAGATACACGGGAACATGTATCGCGGACATCGCGTCGAGGCTCCTGATGACGGTGCGGCGGTCCAGCAGGTTCGACTCGAACACATCTCCAGCGACGATCACGAAGTCGCACCCCTCGGCGGTGGCGAGATCACCAATTTGACGAATGACATCGAAGCGGGCCTGGGTGTAGCGCGGTTGAGCGTCACCTTCGAGGAAGTGGCGGGTCATCCCCAACTGCAGGTCCGCGGTATGGATGAACTTGGTCATCTTCCCCTCCTAGGGCCGTCGTGGCTTCTTGACAAAAGTACTGGAATGTTGCTCATACTGCGCTGGTCCCGACGAGGCCGGTCCACGTGAACGCCGCGAAAGGCCCCTTCGACGCCAGTACGATACTTCCCTGGTTCGATGCTGCACCGCGCCCACGTACTCGCGGCGTCGCTGCTCCGGATTGCTCGGCAATGACATGCCACCAGCGAGTCCCTCCGGAGGCGTACCGAGGTAACTCCCACGCCGAACTCATTCGTTGGTCACGAGGTTCGTGTGACAATCGTCTTGAATGAGCTCGATGAGCTTCTGGTGTTCGTCGCACCGCTGAGTGGCTTCGCGTGTCCAGAGTCTCGAGTATGCGTCGATGCCATCGAGTGTCTGTAGTTTAATGGCGCACAGCAGAGTGGCGACGACGGCTCTTTGACACTTGATGACCGCCTCGTTCACCTCGTCGCGGGACCACTCGCTGACGCTCCCTGGTGTGGGGAGCAACGCCGCCTCACAATTGACCTCACCAATCAAGCGGTTCAGCGTGGTCGAGAGTTCCCTCTCGGCCGCCGGCACCTCGGTGATGACCTCAGTCATTGGTCGGTTCACGCCAACGATCATTTGTGGCTTCGTCCTCACTGTTCGTCCCAAAAATTCGGCAACGTTGCGACGGCGAAAGGCAGTAGCTGGGTCGAGCCATGGTCGATGTTGAGGTTGAAATCGAAGCGCTGACAGAGCGCCGAGTCCATACCTGGCGTCAAAGTGCTCGGCACGTAAGAACCTACGTTGATCTCGATGATGCACCGCAAGACGTCGCTCGACACGTGATGAGAATCGTTCACAGCTCCCAGCACCGCACTCGTGGTCCACCCCGCAATGTTCTGCTCAGTCGGCAGTGCCTGCCCTCTTCGCTGGAGATCATCGACGTGACGCTGCGGGCAAGCGTGCCAGTCAAGTCCGTGAGTGAGTTCAGGGTCCGTCATGGTGGCGCTCCCGTCATTCGAGTCATTTGACATGTACTTCATCAACTGGCGAACAACATGAGTTCGGTACGCACCAAGTCAATTTCGCGTTGGCCGTCAGAACACGCGGAGGTGGCGAATAGGCAGGCCGCCCGCGCTGATTCGTCGAGGTCGTCCACTGGGCCGAGATCGTCGATCCCCTGTTGCGTGTCGTGCAAGGCGCGTTGGCACCTTTCTATGCATACTTTGACGTCGTCGTACTGCCACTCGTCGATGCTGCACCACGTTGGTAACTCGAGTACAAGGCGAGTTCAAGCGGTCAGTGCAACGACAGCAGCATTGTAGCGATCTTCAGCTGA
>JABBNY010000151.1 GCA_019352095.1 Acidobacteriota bacterium | reverse complement strand
CCAGTCGCCCCGAGGCCCATTACGTGGCGCTTAGCGTCTACGCACTTCTTCTTGTACTTGCCATTTACCTGTTCGGTATCAATCACACCGCGGCGGGTCTCGCCTGGTTCTTGATGGTGGTCTTCTTCTTCTTTTTCCTTCGTCACCTCAGCTTCGCCATCGCCGCAGCGCGATGGGTGCACCGTGATCTCTACGCCGCTGACATTGACCTTGTGGGTTTCACGCCGTCGATAGCGGTACTCATCGCGTGCAAGAACGAAGAACTCGTGATTGACAAATTGCTGCAGGCGTTAGTGCGCTTGGAGTATCCCGAGGACTTGGTCGACTTCTTCATCATCGACGATGGTTCGACGGACGCTACGGGATCGAAACTTGACGCGTGGGCCCAGGTTGAGCCGCGCATTACGGTCATCCACCGACCAATGAACTCAACGGGGGGCAAGTCCGGCGCGCTCAACGCTGCACTCGAATTCGTCGAGACCGATCTCATCTGTGTCTTCGATGCGGACCACGAGCCCGCGCGAGATGTTCTGACCAGACTTGCCCGTCATTTCCTCGACGAACGAGTCGACTGTGTCATGGGGCGGTGCATCATTCGAAATGGCGGAGAGAGTCAACTCGCGGGCGTTGTCTTTGTCGACTTCCTTTCTGGCTATCTCGTCAATGAATACGGTCGCCAGGCGCTCTTTGAACTACCCGCGTATGGCGGCGCCAATTGCGCGGTACGTCGCTCAGCGCTCATTGCCCTCGGCGGATGGAACATCGACACCGTGACTGAGGACACGGACCTGACCATTCGCGTCATCCTCGCCGGTGGGCGGGTCCGCTACGACCCCACAGCGGTTGACTACGAAGAAGCGGTGATTGTTGCGCGTCGATTCTGGCGCCAGCGCTATCGCTGGGCGCGCGGTCATCAAAAGTGCACGAGGGACTACTTGATACCAGCACTTCGAACCAAGAATCTGAGCGTGGCGCAGCGTTCAGAGTTCCTGATGTTCCTACTCGTGTACCACATTCCCGTGCTTTCGGGATTGGGTGTCGTGCTCACAATCGCTCGTCTCTTCGGCGTAGGTTCCATACCTGCAGTGGCGCTGTTACCGCTGACACTGTTGCTCTTTCTTGGACCACTAGCCGAGCTCACTGCGGGTCTATCCATTGGTCGCGTCGAGCGTCGATCGGCGTGGCATCTACTTGGCTTCCTGCCGAGCTTCGCCCTCTCCATTTTGACCACTACCTGGGCTTATTTCGACGGCATGCTTGGACGACCGTACTCCTGGGTGAAGACTCCCCGGTCTTCGTCAACGCCGACGGCGGCGAACGCCTCCATCGTCAACCCACCCGTCCACGCCCGACGACAGAGTGACCTCGATGGGCAAACCATCGAGGGCGCAATGATCGCCAGTACCGGTCTCATCATCCGCTCTCGAGACGGGCAGCGTACGAACACCGTTGGTACGAAGTCTTTCGCTAGGTCCGGCGAGTCGGAGTGAACCGCCTCGATTCCCGCCCCGGCGAGCCGCAGCGTTCACCTCGAGACGAGCGCGCCACTCGCGTAGGAACCCACGTTCGTCGCCGATCCGTGCTTCTCGAGATCCTCCTGCTCGTGCTTGCGTATCTGTCGCTGTTCGAACTGCTCATAGGTCCTATGCGTCGCTTCGAGACCGACGCTGTCGCGTGGTTCTTTTCACTCGTCGGCTCGAACAGCGTGACGGTCGCGAACAACGATTCACTCCTGATCGTGTCGGGTGGACACCAGCCGATGCTCGCGTACATCTCGCCTTCCTGCTCCTCGCTCATGGGACTGCTAGCGCTCGCCACCCTCGCCGTGGCGGTCATGCGTCGCCGACGTTCGACCACGCTCATGGCGTACCTGGTATCGGCCAGTGTGCTCTTCGTGTTGAACTTGGGTCGTATGATTGCCTCCGCGGCCGCCGGCGTCTGGTTCGGATCAGGAGCGATGTTGCTCTTTCATGACTGGGTCGGCACCATCTGGAATTTCATCGCGACACTCTTTGGCTTCCTCCTGCTCCAATTTCTGACCTCTCCACCATCCGAGCGCGCCGAGCAAGACCGATTCGGTCGCCACACTGCGCGTCGGCCCGAAGCATGGTCGCGACCCGGGATGGGTTATCGCGCAAGAACGCATAAGCGCGTGCGCGCTCATTCAGATTCACTGCTGCGATGGTTCATTCGCCATGTTCTTCCGGCGTCGCTGCGCGAACGGATCGCTCGAGAGAGGGAATCCAATCGCATTGACTATCGCTTAGGTTTTCTCGACGTCGACCAACGTTGCAGCGCAATCGAAGGGCTCACCGAAACCGGGCTCGAAGCGCACTGCGCATCGCTGCTCGCCATTGCAACCTACGAAATCGACCCCAAAGTACTCGAGACCCTTTCACAGGCGATCGAACATTCAACCTCTCCAGTTGAAAGCTGGCGGGTGGCCGCATTGCATCTTTGGTCCCGGGGCTGGCGCGTGGGCTCACAACGTGCCAGCGATGAGATGAAGTGTTCCCCCGATGTCCAGCGTCAACTAGGGAAGGGGTGTGGGCATCGTCGTCGCGAGCAGATGCTGTTCGCCACGCTCAATGACCGGAACCAGAACACCACCGTTCGCGTGGAACTCGTGAAGCGACTCTGCGACCAGGGGCTCGCCTATCACTGTCGTTCACTCGTCGCTTTTGTCGCGAGCGCCGACGAAGTCGAGATCATCGAAGAGACCGTCACCTGCATTGCCAAGCGCCAGTGGGAGCCGGTCTCGACGAACGGCGTCGCGGCGCTTCGACTATGGGCTCGAGGATGGTTGCTCGGACGAGAGACCACTCTCGACGGGGGCACGCTAGACGTGCAGCCCCCTTCCCCGACAAAATCTCAAAAAGGCAAGGGTAAAGAGAAGCTGAAGGGACTCGCGCGAAGCGACCGGTACCCGGGAGGCATCGGCCGGGGTGGTCCATTCATCGTTGGCGTCACGGGCGCCGGAGGACCGGCGGGCATCTCGGTAGTGCGCGCCCTCGTCGAGGCTGGCCACCAAGTCCTAGCCATTGACTCGGATCCGCACGCGGGTGGTTTCAAGGTGCCTGGGGTCAGCTGGGCCGTGGTTCCACGTTTCGACGACCCGACGTACAGCCAGGCCATGATCGATCAGGCCTCATCGCACTCGCTACGGGCGCTCGTCTGCACGGTGGCCGAGGAGTACCGTTCACTCGCTGCGGTCGCCCCCCAACTCGATCAACTCGGTTGCAAGACGTGGCTTCCGGATCTGGACGCGGTTGACAGGTGCATTGACAAGGCCCGATTCGCGCGGGTCATGGAGAGCCATGACATCGCACACCCCCCAACGAGTGAACGCCTGCGTGGGCTGAGGCGCATCCCTGGACCCTGGATCGTGAAGCCTCGTCGGGGACGTGGAAGCCGCGGTGTCGTCGCTTCGAACAATCTGCGCGAAGTGCGTTCACTCATGAGGAGCACTCCCGACCTGATCGTCCAATCGCGCCTCGACGGAGACGAGTTCACCGCCGACGTCCTCATCGATCGCGATGGCCAGATGATGACCTGCGTGCCGCGCTGGCGCCTGGCAACCCGCGGTGGAATCTCGGTGCATGGTCTAACGTTCGACTCGCCCGAGGTGACCAAGACCTGCGCGCAGGTAATTGCGGCACTCGGCATCACTGGGGCCGCCAACATCCAGGGGATGATTGATGAAGAAGGGGAGGTGAGCATCATTGAAGTCAACGCCCGCTTCTCAGGTGGTCTGCCGTTGACGCTGGCGGCGGGGGCCGACGTAGTGGGCGCATACCTTCAGGCAATTCTCGAGCCAGAACGGAGAATCGCGCCCCTCTATTTCAGCCCCGGCGTACGCATGACCCGTGTCTTCAACGAATTCATCGACGGTGCACCATGACCAATCCTTCTCCTACGCCATCCGTCCGTCGTAGACGCATACTCGTCCCCTACGGCACACGACCCGAAATCATCAAACTCGCACCAGTCGTACGGGCCCTTCGCGCCGTAGGGCACAGCGTCATTACGGTCAACACGGGTCAACATTCTGATGCACCAATGAGTGGCGACCTCTCACTCGCGCTGGGGTTGGAGACCACCATAACCAACGTCTTGACCCTCGATAAGTCGTCTCGCCTCGGTCAGATCGTGAGTGACGCGCTCAGAATCGTCTCCGAACATCGTCCTGATCTGGTCCTCGCATTAGGCGACACTGATACCGTCCCCGCGTACGCGCTGGCCGCCAAACGAAGTTCACTACCGTTCGTCCATCTCGAAGCGGGACTTCGAAGTTTTAATCAGCGAAGCGCTGAGGAATTGAACAGAAAGATCGGATCGGCGAGCGCCTCGCTACATTTCGCGCCCACCGAACGCTCGCGCGCGTTCCTTCGAAGTGAGGGTGTGGACGACGATCGCATTCGTGTCGTGGGCAATTCGGTCATCGACGCTCTCCTTTCAACATCACTGTCGCCCCTCGGCGTCGAGGAGCGCTTTGGCGTCCTCGTGACCGCTCATCGGGCGACCAACGTTGATGATCCACAACGGCTCTCACGATTCGTTGGCTTGGTAAACGACCTCGCCTCGACAATTGGTCCGGTCACCTTTCCCGTCCACCCGAGAACTGCACAGCGCATGGCCCAGTTCCTCCCGGGCGTTCGCTTTCACGACCAAGTGACGCTCTCGCCGCCGCTCGGATACTTCTCCTTCATTGACCAACTTCGACGTTCACTGCTGGTGGTCACCGACTCGGGTGGTCTCCAAGAGGAGGCCTCGTACTTCGGCGTTCCTCTCGTGGTGCTGCGCGGGTCCACCTCTCGATGGGAAAGCGTCGAGAACGGATCGGTTCGCCTCGCAACGCTCGACGACGACCAGGGTGCGGCGAGAGCGCGCGAAGCCGCCAATTTACTCACCCGCGACGAGTCACTTCGCACCATCGCGACGATTCCGTGCCCGTACGGTGACGGCCACACTGGTGAAGCGGTCGCGCGGTACCTTGGGGACCCTTCGCTGGACCAGTATTTGATCCTCGAGGAGCCGTCATTTCTCAATGGTGAAGTTCCGTGGTGACACGAAGCACGTCCGAGGTCGACATTCGCGCCGTACTCATCGATCTCGATGACACGCTCTATCCCCAGTCGTCGTTCCTCGAAGGAGCCGTACTCGCGGTAGGCGGCCGCGCGCGAGAGCTGGGCTTGGACCGAGACCGGTTCATCGAAACATTTCGATCGGTGCTCGCCAGGGGGAGTGACACCGGCCACACCATTGACACCGCACTCGTCGAAAGCGGGTATGACGCCGATGAGGTACTTCGTCTCACCGCACCACTCGTGGGCGCATTCCTTCAGTATCGACCCCTCAGCCTCGAGTGCTACCCGCGCGTGCGCGAGAGTCTGGAGAGGCTCGCGCAGCGCGCAGCGCTCGTATGCCTGACCGACGGACAGCCAGACCTCCAACGCGCGAAGTTCTCCTGCCTCGGCGTCGACACCTATTTCCGGGCCCTCGTGATTACCGATGAACTCGGTGGCCGCTCACTTCGAAAACCGGCGACCGCGTGTCTCAATCGGGTTTCGGAGATCCTCTCGATTCCGGTCCGCAACTTCTTTGTCATCGGCGACCGACCCGACAAGGACGTCGCGCTCGCCCACTTTGGCGGCATCGGGGTCGTTCGTGTTCACCAAGGCGAGTACCGCGACAAGGCATCACCTCAGGGCGTCGTGACCGTCGACGACTTCCCCAGTGCTGTTGACTACGTGATCGAGACGTACTTCTGAGTCTCCTCGACGCACGATCTCCATCAACGGCCCGAGCACCCGCAAGGGACCTGCAGGACTCGAGCGTTCGAGATGACACAACGATTCCCGGTGAGCGTCGCACTGCGCCGCTACGTCCCTTGTTCTCTGAGAAAACCACCCGAGAAACCGAAAACCCCGAGTGACCAGTGAGTCGAAACTCGCCAGCCCCCCGGGGTTCCCGAAGGCACACCACTCGTTGGCCCGTGTCGGACAGGCCACCGTGTGACGGCAGGTATTTCACATCATTCGTCGTACGAACAGCGGACCGAACTCCGCTACCCGTTGAGAGCGTCTGTTCCTCTTGCGAGGTCCCTTCACTCTCCGTCAATCTCCCCTCTCGGAGCTATCGATCGTCGACAGGTGCTACGTGAACTACGAAAGACACTGTGCCAGACTCCAGGCAATCACGAAGGCGGAAAAGGGAAATCCGAAGGTTTTACCCAAGACAGTGAGCCATTATCCACCTCTTTCTGGTGAAATCTGCTACCAATCAACCAGATACTGACACCTTTCCAACAGAATTTGGTGTCGACAAAATCCCCATGGGACATGGTTCAGCTGCATTCGTGTACAAATGGGCATCCCGGAGACCGTGGTTCGGCGACTGCGGTGAGCACATCCCCTCATCCACGCTCAGCGCAGCCCGGAGAACCGGAAGATCCACTCTTAAGACCATCGCCCATCACTAGATAGAGCGCCGAGGTTGCGAACACCACGCTCAACTCGACGATACCGATACTTGTCATCAGCCAACCCCGCCACGCGAGCACCACGACAATGAAGAGATCGGCGACACTACTGACCATGAGCCTAGAGTTATCGCCATCACGAAGGCGAAGCCAATGAGCGCGCAATATCGAGGAAGGCGGCTCGCTCACCATCATCGCCACCGCCCTGATCG
>JABBNY010000007.1:34292-34944 GCA_019352095.1 Acidobacteriota bacterium | reverse complement strand
AGCAACACCAACAACGACTCCTAGTCGCATTGGACCACTAACAGGGGTCCCCGCACAATCAGGGCTAAGGCGCAGCAAGGGCTCTCGAGCGAGGAGATCTTTTTCAACCTCGCTATTGCGGACCTGCAACGTGCGGCCGATCTGTTCGCACCAGTCCACGAGCACTCCGGTGGCGTAGACGGGTGGGTCTCGCTCGAGGTCTCCCCGCTGCTCGCGTATGACACTGCCAAAACTGTCGAGGCGGCCAAGTCGCTACACGCTCGTGCCCAGCGCAGCAACCTCTTCGTGAAGATACCCGGAACACCACAAGGACTTCCGGCTATAGAGGAGTGCATCGCGTCAGGCGTTCCCGTCAACGTGACCCTGCTCTTTGACGCGGATCAATATCAAGCCGCCGCTGACGCCTACCTACGCGGGATCGAGCGTCGCGTCGCCGCAGGTGTTGATGCCGCTGTGGGTTGTGTGGCGTCGGTGTTCATTTCGCGCTGGGACGTGGCGGTGGCGAAATTGGTGCCCGAGGAACTGAAGAACCAGCTCGGTCTGGCCGTGGGACAAGAAACGTACCGCGCGTACCGCGATGTCATGGAGTCCGAGCGCTGCCAACGGCTCCAGAATTCAGGTGCTCGCCCACAGCGATTGCTGTGGGCGAGCA
>JABBNY010000007.1:21717-34282 GCA_019352095.1 Acidobacteriota bacterium | reverse complement strand
CGAGCACCAAGACTAAGGATCCATCGGCACCGGACACGCTCTACGTCGCTGGCCTGGCTGCACCCTTCACTATTAACACCATGCCCGAGGGCACTCTTGAAGCGTTCTTTGATCACGGCGAGGTGGGAGAACTACTCGCGCGCGACGGTGGCGACTGCGAAGCCCAGCTTCGGCGCTTCGCCGCCGCGGGCATCGACAAGAAGGCGCTCGCACTAAAACTCCAAGACGAGGGCGCAGCGTCTTTTTCCACTGCGTGGAGCGATCTATTGGCGAGGATTGAGGCTCAGTAGGTCGCGGCCCTTGATGCACGGATATGCCCGCGCGATTCACGACAGTGGGATCTGGAACCAACGGTGTCGAGGGCTCGGCTCGGCACGTGACCATAATCCTTCGTAGTTGAACCGGACCCCGACGACGCCCGGCGGATACGGCGAGGGGCTCTGCTTCGATGACTGGCGAGGGGCGTTGTACTGATGTCGCAGCATGTTGGTTGTCGGGCCTCGCACCATGAGGACTACGTCGAGTGACGCGAAGGGTTCCACATGGGTGAACACGCGTAGGTCGAAGTTCTTGTCAAGCCGTGCCGTTCGTTACGTTCCGGTTTCCCAGCGGCCCCGTAGATTGGCAGCAGCATCGTCGATGAAGTGCACGCCCGGTGAGTCCCCGTCGCCAATGAGACTAGGACGGCTGGACGTTGCGGCCGCTGACGAGTAGTTGGTCTCTGCGCGCTACAGACCGCTGGAATGGAATCTCGGCGACGCGGTCTGACACAAGTCCGGTTAGCGCCACGCGCGACAACTAAGAAGCGGTTCATAGGACGGTGATAGCGGTGCGCGGCGACTACGGCGTGTTGTCGGCTTTGATGATGGGAGGTGTCGTTGGCACTTCTAGTCGTATTCTCGGTAACGCCGATGGGTGGTGGTCGCGAAGGTAGGCGAGGAGGTGCTCACGCACCGCACATCGGAGGTCCCACGCCTGGCCTGAGGTGCCTGCTGAGACCAGCGCACGCAATTGCACGGTGTGCTCGGTTGCGTCCACTACCTGGAGTGAGGCGGCGCGGTGGTCCCACAGCGAATTCGTTTGCACGAACGCAAGCAGCTCCTGGCGTACTTCTTCCACGGGCACGGAGTAGTCGCAGTACAGCATGACCGTGCCCAGGATCTGTGAGCTCGATCGAGTCCAGTTTTCGAATGGCGTCGTTACGAAATATGAGACCGGCAACACGAGGCGCCGTTGGTCCCATATTGCCAACACCACGTAGGTCAGCGTGATCTCTTCGATCGTCCCCCAATCGCCGTTGACGACGACAACATCGTCGATGCGTAGGGCGTCGGAAAACGCGATCTGGATGCCAGCAATGAGGTTCCCGATCGTTGATTGTCCAGCGATGCCGATCACGAGTCCCAGCACACCCGCTGAAGCGAGAATACTCGTGGCAATGGAGCGGCCCTGAGAAAAAGATGTCAGAGCGGCGAGGGCGGCAATGACCACGATGACGACGGCAATTACTCTTCGCATCACGTGAAGTTGTGTTTGAACTCTACGAGCACGACGGTTGTCGCTGACCGAGACATCGAAACGACTCGTGGTCAGATCGACGAGGACCCCGGACACCACCGTGGCGAGCCACGCGACCGAGAAGATGATGGCGATATTGGCGACTTCTCGAAAGTCCGATCTCAGTCTCGGCTGCACGAAGCGCACACACTCTGCCCCTATGACTGACACAGTGAGAGACCGGAGTGCTCGCTTGGATCGGCTCAACATTTGATGTATGCGATGAGGTCGCGAGTGGCGAATGGCCAGACGCACGAGCAAGAACACAATCTCGAGCGCCACCAGACCGCAAATAATGAGGGCGAGTGTCGTGCCCCAAGCACCGAGGGGCAGAGTATTCCTACTCAATGCAATCAATGGAATTCCAAGTGACGCTCGCACCAACTGACAAGATCTCCCCATCGGCTCGTTGACGCCAGCGCCAACCCATCACGAGGCTACCCTACGCGTATGGTCATCTCGCAGGGGCTGCGGCGAACGCGCTCATGGCCAATTGCTCTGACCGATGTCCCCACACGAGTGCTGCAGCCACTACAAAGCTGCCTCGAAGTGAGGGTCCTCGAGCGTAGGACTACGCACTTGTTTGGGCTCAACTGTCACGAGCTGACCTTCGCTATCGTCGTTCATAAACGAGCCCCTCTACTGGCCTCATTGTGGCGAAATGACCGTGACGGTCACGCGTGCAGGCCGTGAGACCGTTGTGTTGCTGAACCTCGAGCGCTTTCGGCGATAACAAGTGGTTGGTGGTTAGCGGCGCGGGCGTTTGCTCATCCACGGGAATTGCCTCTTTGGGTGGAGGCAGGGGCCGTAGCGTCGCCGAGCACTAGCGCGATGTGCTGATTCGGTCAACCAATCGACACGGAATCACTTCGTCCTCGTCGAGGTGGTAACTAGCACAGATACGGTGGTAGCCGTCAGCAATCCAGAGTGGCGTGCCTCGCACCAGCAGCACGGGGGAGAGCCTCTCACCAGATTTCACCTTGTGCAGATCCTTAACCACTTCGTGGTCGTCGTCTCCCAGGTGGGGTAGACCGCTCGCTCGAAAGAGATCCTTGGCCATGAAATAGTCAATCTGCGTACTGCGTTTCATGGCCTTTACAATTTTCTTCGCTTCGCGAGGATCTATCAAGAGAGAAAGGTAGTTGAAAGCGGCGGGATAGTCCTTCTCCTCGGGTTCGTCGTTCCAGTGTTCTGTCTTCATAAGCGACTCCCGTTCTCTCTGTACATTGGCGAAAGTGTCACTTCGCCCTGAGCATAGTTCCACCTTCTGTAAAGACTTTTTTGGATAGAAGCAGGCCACCCCTTGGCCTTGACTCGAAGGTTTTCGACCATGCATGTGTTACGAAGTGATGAGACGAGGTGGCCGGAACCGTGTTGGAGCTAGATCAAAGGGGCACTCGTGTCGTCGCCGGGCGTGCCTTCTGCCGCGGCGAGAGCGATCTCGTCCTTGCCGCGACCGCGTAGCGCTTGGGCGACGACGACGGCGAGGGCGGCACCCACGATCGGGCCGACGACATAGACCCAGAAATCCGTGAAGTTGGTGGAGACCAAATCTGGTCCGAAGGTTCGCGCCGGGTTCATCGAGGCACCCGAGAGTGGGCTGGCCCACAGCCCCGCTAAGGCAATGTAGCCCCCCACTCCGAAGGCACCCAGAATGCCCACGTTCTGGGCGCCCGAGGCGGTACCGAGGATCACGCTCACGAGACCCAAGGTCAAGATCGTCTCCATCCACATCGCCGCGGCGCTCGAGTGGCCGCTCGCTGGGTAGTTCGAACCGTAGAGGGAAGAGACGTTCAAGACAGCCTGCAAGAAGAGTCCGGCAAGGGTCGCACCGAGGAGTTGGACGACGATATAACCCGGTACGCGACGCCACGGGAAGTCTCCGCGAAGGGCAAAGGCGAGACTGACGGCCGGGTTTAGGTGCGCCCCACTCACTTTACCCATGAACAAAATGACCGCCATAACCATGAGTCCCGGTGCGACGACTGCCGCGGATCGCCCGATCGTGCCAGGAAAAGCATTGTTCATCATGCCAGCACCGGCAGCGACTAATACGAGAAAGAACGTACCGAGTAGCTCTGAGAAGAGCCGACGCCACTCCTGACGCGAGTCCTTGAAGTTTTCGATTCGCTCGAGGATCTCACGCTCGTTGCGAGCGATGGAACCAAACTCATTATCGTGTGGCCGACTGTTCATCGTCACCTCGTACTTCCACTCGATGGTCACGGTCGGTAGGTCGCATACTCGCATCGCCGTCGCAGTATTAGGGTACCCCGATGCGGTGACCGATTGGCCGCTGGGAGTACACCGCACGGTACGCACGGTTTTCAACGTTGTGGAACCTACGTGTTGCGTAATTGGAGCGAACCGCGCCAGTCGCCTCGGGCGAGCACCATCTGTACGACCGAGACGTGTCGCTCGGAGAAACCAGCCGAACAATACGCGAAGTAGAAATACCATTTGCGAAGAAACTCGTCATAGAAGCCGAGCTCGTGGGCGTCATCAGCCTTGGCCGCAAGGCGTTCGTGCCACAAATTCAAGGTTCGTACGTAGTGGGGTCCGAGGTCTTCGAGATCGACGAGTCGTAGATCAGTCGCTCGTGAGAGTGCGCTCGTGATGGCGGCGATTGAGGGGAGACCCCCGCCGGGAAAGATATGGCGACGTATGAAGTCCGTGCGCGTCTTGTAGCGCTCGAACTCTGCATCGTCGATCACGATGCATTGAAGTGCGGCTCGTCCGTCAAGGTCCAGAAGCTTCGCGCACGCGCTGAAGAACGTTTCGTAGAGACGCCAGTCCACAGCTTCGATCATCTCGATGGAAACAAGGTGAGTGAATTTTCCTTCGAGGTCGCGGTAGTCACGATCGAGAACGGTCACGAGGTCGCTCAGTTCCGACTCGGCGACGCGACGAGTCGCGAATTCAAACTGCTTCGCGGAGATGGTCGTCGACGTCACCCGACACCCGTACGTGCGAGCCGCATGAATCGCGAAGCCGCCCCAACCGGTGCCAATCTCCACGACGTGGTCGCGGGGACCTAGGGAGAGTTTGCGGCACAGTCGATCGAATTTCTCGATCGACGCCTCCTCGAGTGAACTGGTGGGCGAAGGAAATACGGCGGACGAGTACGCCATGGTCGAGTCGAGGAACAGTCCAAAGAACTCGTTCCCCACGTCGTAGTGGGCCGCAATGTTCTCACGGTCGCCGTCTCTCGATGGAGTGAACCGACGCAGCGAACGCTTCGTCAACGCAGTCACCGGTGCGACGATGCGCGAAAGCCGATTGATTCGATCTAGGTTCTTGGTGAGCAGTTCGAGGAGTGCGGTGAGGTCCTTTGAGTCCCACTCGCCTAGAAAGTACGACTCGCCGAGGCCCGAACTACCACCTGTCAAGACTCGTGGCCAGAATGATGCGTCGTTCACCGTCAGCTCGGCGGCATTCACCCCCTCAACCGGCTCGCCGAACGTCTGGCGTCGTTCGCCTTCGTGCAACGTCACAGTGCCGTGACGCAGGCGGCGCAGCATGGAGGTCAGAATACGACGAGAGCCAGCGACGCGTATCGATCGTGAGAGCTGCGTGTACCTGGTGCTGTTCATAACGCCTTTCGAGGGTTGGCAAAGACAGTGGCCCGTCGCAACCAAAGGCGCATCGCGCGGGTATAGATTGCCAACGACACTCGATGCGTGAGGAACGGATATTTCACCAAAAGTCGTGCAAGTCCACGGCGGTTCATCGGCCGAGTCTGTAGCGACAGTACCGCGCGAAAGGCAACTTTGGTATCGCGAAGCACTGTGACGGCGAAGTCACAGTGCGAGTCGGGCGCCGACAAGGTGAACTGGTAGGAGAGTTCCATTGGCAAAAATGGTGAGACGTGAAGGAGCTTCTTCTGTTCGGGGAGGTTGAGCACGCCTTCACGTGTGTCGATGACGTACGCATGAGATTCCCCCCACGGCGTGTTGGTGACGTCAGCCACAACCGCCTGCATCGTCTCGCCATCCTCGGCAAAACAGTAATAAAGCGCGATGGGATTGAAGATCCATCCCCAGGTGCGATGGTGGGCGAGCAGTCGTATGGCTCCATCGGGACGAAAACCTGCGTGCTCTTCGACGACGTCGCGCACCGTGGTGGCGAGCGACGTCGACGGATCGCCCATGAAGTCCGACCGGCGAAAAGAGACAGGAGCTCGGTGCTCGGCACGCCACAGTGGTGACAGGGATTCGAGCTCGGACAACGAATCGAGTTCAATGAGCGGCATGGCAATTCGATAGGTGAACCCTCGATCCATCACGCCGGGGTGTTGGTGAAACACCGTTCCTTCGTAGAGTGCACGCTGTGTCATCTCGTTGGCGCCCACTCGCGAAGCGCGGGGCTGCCCTGGATACGCTGTACGACCCGAAGAGCGCTTTGGACGCCGTCTTCGTGAAATCCGTAGCCCCAATACGCGCCCACGAAATGAGTGTTGAGAACGCCGTCGATCTCGCTATGACGTTGCTGGGCTTGTAGGGCCGCTTCATCGAAGATTGGATGTGAGTAGTCGAACGACGCGATCACTCGTGAGTTGTCGATGGCGTCGTCGGCGTTCAGCGTGATGCAGTAATCAAGCGCGCTGGAGAGATTCTGGAGTCGATTTGCGTAGTAGGTGAGCACCGGGACGCGCTGCGCGGCGTCGAGTCGCCGGTAGTTCCAACTCGCTCGAGCTCGGAGCTGTCGAGGCAACAGTCTCGCATCGGTGTGCAAGGTCGCCCGATTCAGTTGGAAGCGAAATGCGCCAAGTACGGTTCGTTCGGCACGGGTCGGTTCTTCGAGCATCGCCAGTGCAGCGTCTGCGTGCGTGGCCAGAACGACGCGATCGAATCGTTCGCTGGGGACTGAGGCGTTGAAGTGGAGTACCACACCTTCATCATTTCGCTCGATTCGATGAACAGGGCAATTGGTACGTACGCGATCTTCCAGTCGTGCAGTAATGGCTTCAACATAGTGACGTGCTCCGTCGGTGACGGTGCGCCACTGAGGGCGGTTGCCGAGGGAGAGCAGACCATGGCGATCGAAGAAACGCACGAGCGCCGCGACTGGAAAGTCGGCGAACGCCTGCGGGTCCGCCGACCAGATCGACGCCCCGAGCGGTATCAGATAGTCGTCGACGAACGATGGAGAGTATTGTTCACGTTCCAGAAACTGGCGCAGGGTGAGTGTCACGTCTCGTTCCGAGAGTAACTTCTTCGCGTCGCGGTTGAAGCGTGGGATGTCGGCGACCATGCGCGCGAAGGATGGACGAAGCGCGTTACTGCGCTTGGCGAGCAGGGTATTGAGATTGGTGCCTCGGTATTCGAGTCCAGTACTTGGCGAAGAGAAGCTGAAACTCATCTCACTGGGCTGGGTGTCTATCTGAAGGGTGCGCAAAAGTTCGGCGAAGCCCACATAATTTCGTTCGTTGTAGACAATGAAGCCGGTGTCGATCTCTAGCGTGCGCGCACCCTCGTGCACGCTGACCGTGTTGACGTGACCGCCAACACGCGAATCCGCCTCGAACAGGGTGACATTGTCCCTCGGATGCAAGAGATGGGCGGCAACGAGACCAGAGACTCCGCTGCCGATAATGGCAATCGACTCGCCTGCTTCGCGTGGAGACACCTAGATAGTATTTAGCACTAAACTCCGTTGTGTCAAATTCAACGGATCTAAGGACGTGTCATGGCGCGCTATACCGCAGTAATCCCTTCGGTTCGGACGCTTGAGAACACGTTCGCCTATATGAGTGATTTCTCCAAGGCTCAAGAATGGGACCCCGGTGTCGTTTCAGCGCACCAAGTCGGCGTTGGTCCCATAGGAGTCGGTACCGAATTCGATTTAGTGGTGAAATTCGCGGGTCGTCGAATGACGTTGCGCTATCGCGTCGAGGCGTTCGAAGAGAATCACCGCATAGTGTTCGAGTCTTCGAGCACCGTACTTCGTTCGGTCGATTCGTTAACGTTCGTATCGCGCCCGGGTGGCAGTGAGATGACGTACGTTGCCGACGTACGCTTCACGGGCGTCGCTTCGTTCGCCAATCCATTGCTCGCTTTGGGTTTTCGCCGTGTGGGTGATCGAGCACGCGACTCGCTACGTTCGATCCTCGGCAAATGACTGCGAGCTCGTGACGTGGTGCGCGACATCATTGACGAGGTACTCGAATTCTCGATAGTCGGGAGTTTCTCTCGGGTTGGTTACCTCGTCCGTCGGCGGCTGTACCACTGGTCGAGCACCTTCGAACGTCTTGATGGCCAGGTGGCGGTCGTGACTGGAGCGACGTCGGGTTTGGGGCGCGAGGTGGCGACGACTCTGGCGCGCGCAGGGGCTCATGTGGTGATGGTCGTGCGCGACGCTCAGCGAGGTGAGCTTGCGCGAAACGAGATCGTCGCGCTCACGGGCAACCGGGCGGTCGACGTGGTCACCGCGGACCTGGGTGATCTGACGTCGGTCCGCGCTGCCGCGGTGGAACTGCAACGCTACGGGAACATCAACGTCCTGGTGCATAATGCGGGCAGCCTCCAGCGCACGCGCCACGTCGGGGCCCAGGGCATCGAACTCACCGCGGTAGTGCATCTGCTTGCACCGTTCCTACTCACTCGGTTATTGACCAATCAGCTCGAGTCGGGTCGTGCTCGCGTCATCTGGGTGACGTCGGGTGGTATGTATAGCCAGCCTCTTGAAGTTGACGCACTTGAGATGGGTGCGCAAGGTTATGACGGCGTCAAGGCCTACGCACGTGTGAAGCGTTCCCAGGTTTCACTTGTCGCCTGGTGGGCTCCCGAAATGTCCGAGAGGGGAATAACGATGGTGACGATGCATCCCGGGTGGGCCGATACTCCCGGCGTCCGTTCGTCGCTGCCCACCTTTCGACGACTGATGAGGCCGCTCTTGCGTTCGAGCGCCGAGGGTGCAGACTCGATTGTCTGGTTGGCGACGAGTCGAGAACCCGTAGCCCCGGGGGGGCTGTGGCTGGACCGTCGTTCTCGGCCCACTCATCGGATCGCCAAGACCCGCGCCAGTGATTCCCGGCGCGAGCGCGAACGCCTTTGGGCCTACTGCCTGTCACGTACCGAGCCCGAACAGCACCTTCACGGTGGCGACGAGTGAGCGCGAGCCACTACACCTTGAGCGAAGTGGCCGAACGCCTCGGCGTTCATTACATGACCGCGTATCGCTACGTGCGCACTGGGCGGCTGTGGGCTCACCAGCGCGGCACGCAGTGGCTGGTGGATGAGAGCGAACTGGAGCGTTTCAAGAATTTCGACCCACCAAGACGTGACCGGGACTCAACGTCAACCCACCGGCCGCGGCGTCCTTCGGTCAATCGGCTGGTGGCTCGACTCATCGTTGGTGACGAGTCGGGATGTTGGACCATCGTGCAGGAGTTTCAAGGTGGTGGTGCCACGTCCAAGGTCGTGTACCTCGAGTTGTTCGCGCCCGCCATGCGGGCCATTGGTGAACGGTGGGCACTCGGACAGATCACGGTTGCCGAAGAGCATCGAGCATCGGCGGTGATGCACCGTCTCATTGGAAGGATGGGTCCGCAGTTTCGACCTCGAGGACCGCGCCGTGGATCAGTGGTCATCGGAGCACCAAGCGGAGAACTTCACGGGCTACCCGTCGCGCTCGCCGCGGATATGCTGCGCTCGACCGGGTTCAATGTTGTTGATCTGGGGGCCGACGTTCCAACAGACGCATTCGTGGGTTGCGCACGTGACACCGATGATCTCGTGGCGGTGGCGATTGGAGTGACCGCGGCGCAGCATCGCGCTTCGACTGCTCATCTGATCGAGACTTTGCGACGGTCAGAACTCAACGTTCCGATCGTGGTTGGCGGTACGGGCTTGAGTGAGCGGGATGCCCAGCGCTTGGGTGCAGACCAATGGATGCCGGACGTCGATTCACTCGTTGCGATGCTGCGCACTGAATGAAATGGCGATATCACACGACGTGAGGTGTTCACCTCAATTCTGTCCAGGCAGAGCGTGACTCGTCGTGATGACTAGGGAGCGGTGCGAGAACTTAGAAGTCTGCGTGCCTGCGTCGTGTCTGTGTACGTCTCGTGTTCTGGCTTCGCGCCTCGCGCCGCCGTTCACGACTCATCGGTGCACGAGTGAGGCCCGGCGTGTTGTGCACGTGCTCCGATGAACATTGAAACACCCTCTAGCTGAGTCTCGCTCCACCGACGTGCAAATGAGACCTTGGATCAATGTGAAGGAAGGGACTCTTCTCAGAGTCCCTTCCTTGCACTGCACAGCGTCCTGCGTGTGTGCGAGGTGCGTCCTACTTGTTAGCTGCAGCGCACGAACGCGGGCAAGTGACTGGACTGCGAAGCGTCGAGCAGATTACTGAAAGCTCGAACGACGTCAGGGAAGTCCTTGGCCAAAGTGATGCCGTTTTGATACATGGCGATGATCGTCGTTTCAACGGTCACACCCAACTGGCACGCCGCAGTACGCGTCGCGGGCGCCACAGCGCCGGTCACGGTTGACGTCGGAACGGCGAGACCGTGATTGGACATCAGTGCGGTGATGACGGCAACGTGTTGAACTTCACTCGGGATGATGTTGCTGAATGGCGCAGTCGCACCGAGCTTGGCCACCACGTTGTTGTATGTCGCCAGAGCGTAACGTTCCTGGCTCAACGCGTTGGTGAGTGCAGTCGTCAGGTTTGTCGTTGCCGGCACCGTCGAGATAGGTATGGGTGTCGGAGTACGCAGTTGAATCATTGCAGCAACGCGGTAGCGAGCTCGAAAGTTACCCCGAGCGGTTACGAGTTGTCCTGGACGCAGCACCCTGAACGACGAATTCTGGGAATTGAGCGTGAAGCGGCTCTGAGTCGTTGTCATCAATACGTAACGGGTGGTCCCGCTCAGTACGACGAACTGATGGACGGGTGTGTTGACACTTACCACCGATCCGCTCAGCGCGAACGTCCGGGCTGGCGGCCCGCCCGCCGATGCTGAACCTGCAATGACGCCGGTTGCGACACCTGACATTCCAAGTGATACAACGAGCAAGAGTGACGCAATGGAATTACGTTTCATGATCCAACTCCTTTTTAGTGGACACTTTCAACGTATGGTCACCTCATCGTCATCAACAGAGTCGAAGGTCATGAGCAGGAGAACGTTTCGATGCCTCACAGACTTCTCAAGAGTTCGACTTCGTCGCGTCGACGATGCGTGATGCATCGAGTGTTGCGCATGCGTGTCGTCACAGCGCACGTGCTCGTTGTCACTTCAAATCGACGTTGGATCATACGCAAAGACCCCGCGGGTGCATCGTGAATTGAGAAAGGAGTGAGAAGAGGTGCGCATGGTGCAGGGTGCGTCACTGTACGTAACGTTGACGATGCAATCATCACGATGCAGTGTTGATACCGAAGAGCGGATCAGTCACGACACGTGTTGTGTGCTCGACGCTGATGATGCTGGTCAGCCGCAGCGGTCACGCGCGGTGTATTGATGCATTCAATTGATCACACTCGCAGCGTGATGCGCTCATGTTTGCTCAACCTTAACGACGCGACGTCGAGTGGTAACTCGCACACAACTAAGTGAATGATGACGAAGGACCCTTTATGTATTACCCCGACACCCATACGTTGTTGATGGAAGCAGGACTTGTTTCTAGGAGGTGTCGCGATGGAGCGTTCAAAGAGGATTTCCAATTCACGATCGACAGTGGCGTCAGTGTTAGCTGCGGTGTTGGCGGTGGGCGGCTTAAGTTCGGTGCTCGATGCGAGGCCGAGTTCGGCGGCATCGCCCAACATCCACTGGACAACAGTGGCGAACTATGGAGAGACGCCTTCGGGCGCGTCGACAGCATTCAATAGTTTCACCCAGCCATCGGTGAACAGTTCGGGCGTCGTGGTGTTTCGCGGACGTACGAAAAGTTCTCAGCCAGTGCGAGGCATCTACATGCGTGCCGCCCAAGGTGGGAATAATTCGTTGACGACTGTGGCGCAGGTGGGTCAAGCCGTGCCGGACCCCAACAACCTGTCGGGTACGTTCACCGAGTTCCCGTCGTTCCCTCGTATCGACGCGACGAGTGACAACGTGGTCGTGCGAGGTCAATCGACACCGGTTTTGACGTATACATTGAACGGCGCCGACACCAGGATTGGTACAACCGGCGTCTTTGCGACAACCGGTGGACAGTTGTCGACGGGCGCATCGCTCTTGGGTGCGGTTGCGGGACAGGAGGTGTACTCGGTTCCTGGAGCGCCGGCGTCAACCCGCTTCGACCAGTTCCCGGGGTCCGCGGCGATTGACGGCAACATAATTGCCTTCAAGGGTAATTACACCGAGGGCACGTCAGCACTCACCGGCGTCTTCTACCGCGATCTCTCCTCGCCAACGAATTCGGTTCAGTTGATCGCGAACACCTCGACGGTGATTCCAGATCAGGGTGGCGGCACGGTGACCTTCGGTGCCACGGCGCCGCCGAGTGCGGCGAATGGCAAGGTTGTGTTCACGGGCTGGGACAATGAGGACGCCCCGACTTTGGGTGGCATCTACCTCGCCGATCTTTCGCCGAGCCCAACGCTGACGAAACTCGTGAAGATCGGTGACAGCGTACCCGGAGTCTCGGGCGCCACCTTCACAAATTTCGGTGAAGGCCTCTCCTTCGACGGTCGCTATGTGGGGTTCTGGGGATCGTGGGGAACTCAGACACAGACAATCAATCTGGCGTGCCCGACTGACGGCCAGGCAGACCTGATTGCCTACTGTGTGCAGAACTACCCCAACGGATTCACGACGACCGTTCCGTCGAACCAGGGCATCTTCGTCTACGACACTTCGAACAGCCAAATCAACAAGGTGACCCAGAGCGGTACTCGGTTCTCGGGGTTTCAGTACTGGGTCTTCTCTGGGAGTCCTCCGGGAAGCGGAAGTGGAGACGCAACCATTGAGCCACCACGATGGAGGGAGGAGAGGAGGAGGAGGACGGACAACGTGACGAGCACGCGGCCGCCTGAGAGGAGCATGGTGGCGAAG
>JABBNY010000007.1:0-21707 GCA_019352095.1 Acidobacteriota bacterium | reverse complement strand
AGTCCTCCGGGAAGCGGAAGTGGAGACGCAACCATTGAGCCACCACGATGGAGGTCGTAATCATTCGTCGCGGTGAATTCGACAACCACGCCGGGTGGAGTGAGCAATTACCAAGTGGCGTTCAAGGCAACACCGCTCGCCGGAGGGTCCGGGATCTACGTTGGTCAAGGACCGAGCACGAATGAGCGAATCATCACTGCGCTGCAAACCTCAGAGGCCGGCACTACCGTTGATGCATCAGCAGGGAGCACGCTCGTCAGCTCGGTTGGTCTGGAGCGCGATGCTTTTCGAGGTAGGTACTTGGTAATCAATGCGGCGATGGTTGACCCGGTTACGTCAACCGGGTGGGGCGGCGTCTACTTGACGTCTGTTGCGGCGAATCTCGCGGTTGAGACTCAGACGATTGACTTCGCCGCGCCGCCGTCGGCTCACATTGGTAACACGTTTGCCCTGAACGCTACGGTGAATTCCGGTCTGCCGATCACCTACAGCGTTGGCGGCACGTCCGGTGCGGGCGTGTGCTCACTTTCGGGGTTCACCGTGTCCTACGACGCGTTGGGCACCTGTGTGATCGACGCCACCCAGGCCGGTGACGACGCCTACTCCGCGGCGACACCGGTCCAGCAGTCGTTCGAAGTGACGAAGCGACCCCAGGTCATCACGCTGAGCACGTTGCCCGCTGCATATGTGGGTGGGAGTTTCACGCTCAGTGCGACGTCGGACTCCTCATTGCAGGTTGAATACAGTATTGGCACCACGTCCGATCCGGGCGTCTGCACGGTGTCCGGAGCGACCTTGAGGTACGACGCGCTAGGTACATGTGTGCTCAACGTGGACCAATCGGGTAACGCGACCTACGCCGCAGCGACGCAAGTGCAGCGTTCGATCACCATCACCCTGGAGCCACAAGTGATCACCGTACCAACACCACCTACGGTCTATGTGGGTGGTGCGTACACCGTGAACGCGAGTGCGGACTCCGGCCTCCCAGTGAGTCTCAGCATCGACGGTGCTAGTACCGCCGGCTCATGTTCACTCAGTGGCTCGGTCGTACATTTCTTGGCGACTGGAACATGCCTCATCGACGCGAATCAGGCCGGTGACGCTTTGCACGCACCCGCACCAATGGTTCAGGTGCGATTCAACATCGTGCCCCAACCGGTGGTCGGCACGCCACCTCAGCCCCAGGTGATCACCCTTCCGCCGCCGCCGCCAGCCACCGTTGGTGGAACGTACACCCTCAGTGCGACGACTGATTCGGGTTTGCCCGTGACGTATGCGGTCGACCCGACCAGTGGCGCCGGAGCGTGCACGCTCGTCGGTACGACTGTCACGTTCGTGGACCTCGGGACCTGCGTGATTTCGGTGAGCCAGTCCGGCAGCGCTGAGTTCCTGCCTGCTGCGCCGCTCAAGCAGACGATCGTCGTCGGTGCGATGCTCACAACGATGAACATCAGGACAACCGTGTCGTCGGCGAAGTTCGGTCAAGCTGCGAGGGCGGTCGCCAGGGTGTCCCTAACGTCCGGCGTCGCGTCGGGCAAGGTGCAGTTTCTCGTCGATGGGCGTAATTTCGGCACCCCCCAACGGGTGGTGAACGGCGTCGCAACGAGTCCGGTACTTCTCGACGCAACCCGACACCCACTGAAGCCGGGTGCGCACAAAGTGAGTGCGGTCTTCGCACCTGATGACACCGCCAAGTACGCAACGTCACAGAGCACGGTTACCCACGTGGTTAAGAAGGCATCGACCAAAGTGAGTCTCGTCGTTCACCCGAACACCGTTACCGCAAGGATGCTGACCGTCGCGCCGGGAGCCGCAGTGGTGACCGGTACGGTGACGTTCAGGCTTGGTGGCAAGGTGATTGGTCACGCGGCGTTGCGTCGCGGTTTCGTCATGCTTCGCTACGTGGTGCCGGCGGGAAAGGCGAAGATGGTCAATGCTCGCTACGGCGGTAATGCGTATCTGTTGGGATCTTCATCGCTCAAGGCGCTCGTGAGCGCAAGGACGGTTGGGGGACTGACAACATCACCGTAAGGATGATGCCTTGAATGTGGCGAATGGTGCCCCGGTCGACTCGAATGCGAGGTCGGCCGGGGCACCATCTGTTTTGACCGGTAACGTAAGGGGTGTCCCAGCCGACTAGTGCGAGCGTCGTCGCTCGCGTCGGCTGTGCTCAGGGTCGCGGGAGCCTTCACGATGAACATACGTAGGTGTGTCGCGCTGATGTCCCTCGGGGTGCAGGTTCTGACGACGAGTCCGATGGCCGCTACTGGCGTGGCGGGCGCGTCGAGTGTCTCGATGGCGACGGTGGCGGCCTTCGGCGCCCCCTATCGCGGCGCTCCTCTCTCGACTTCTCCGGCGGTGGTGGCACTAGCGACCACTTCAGATGGCCATGGCTATTACGTGCTTCGATCGAATGGTGAAGTGGACGCCTTCGGGGTCGCTTCCTATGGATCAGTTCGTGCGGGTGCCTTGACTGGTGGCGTCACCGCCACGGGGATTGCTTATGATGCCGCGACCGGGGGCTACTGGGTCGTCAGTTCCGACGGGCGGGTGCGCGGATTTTATGCGCCGAACCTGGGCGGGCCACATATCCACGCCGGCGGGTGGGGCCAGTACGCATCGGCTGTTGCCATCGCGTCGACGAGTGACGGGCGGGGTTACTACGTGCTACGCGCGAACGGTGGCGTCGAGGGATTTGGTGTGCCGTGGCACGGTTCGCTCGCGGGAAGACTCACCTATGGCGCAACGGCGCCGGTCGTGGCGGTGGGCATCGCCACCGACCCGGCCACCGGGGGCTACTGGGTCGCGACCTCTAACGGTCGTGTCACAGGTTTCGACGCTCCGGTCGCGCGCGCGGTTGTTTCGAACACCGGCGCCACGTCCGCGATGCCGACCACGGCGATTGCGAGCGGGGTCGCGGGAGCGGGGTACTACGTGCTGCACGCGAACGGTACAGTCGCCGCGTTCCAGGTTCCCGCACGGGGTTCTCCCAACCCCGCAACGATCACGTCGATCGGGGCCATGGCGAGCGGCATCGCGGTGGACCCAGCGACTGGTGGGTACTACGAAGCATTTGACCTGACGCCGCTTGGCGGGTACCTCAATCCGTTGCGTCAGGTCGAGGCACTCGTGCCACAAGAGATCGACCAAGGCGTTGACTACTGCGGATCGGGTCCCGTCTATTCAATCGGCGCCGGCGTGGTGAAGAACGTCTTCGCCAGTGACTGGCCAAGCGGCGTTTTCATTGCGTATCAATTGACGAGTGGCCCCGCGAAGGGATTGGCTGTCTACGTCGCCGAGAACGTCACGCCGCGCGTCAGCGTCGGCGAACGTCTCAGCGCTCAGAGCGTCGTTGGAATCCTTCATGACGCAAAGACGTGCATGGAGACAGGTTGGGCCGACGTACGTCAAACGAACGGGCACGTCATGGGTCACCTCCAGTTCAATGGGAAGAACTCGACCTCGTACGGTCTCAACTTCAGTGCGTTCTTGCAGACACTCGGCGCTCGCCCGGGCCTCCCTCAGCACTTCGGACCCCCCGGACCGATCGCTTCGTCGTGGCCGAAGTGGTGAGGCGACGAGTACCCGCGTCGAGGTCGATTATTAGGGTCTTCTTAGTGTGCGCATACCGGTGCCGCATCACAGGGTCACTAACTTCTCAGGGTGCACATTTTGACTCAGCGCCGCACTCAGTGGCGGCGAACGCGGCCCGTCACGGTCTCGGGTTCGCTCCTCGACCAACGCCAGCGCCTTCACTCAGGTAATCACGTGACGGCGAAAGGTGCGTATCTCATTCGCGGTGGCCTCGCACGAGTGACGGCGGGATTGCTCGTCGTGACCTTGAACCTGATCTGGATCGCGCCGATCGCACCGAGTGCGGCGGCGACAACGCGAACGTCGGCGACGACAACATTGAAACCGTTACCCGGGCCAGCCAACTTGACTCCCTTCGCCGGACCGTCGTCCGCGCACGATGGGCGGTGGCGGCCCGTGGGTCGTCGGGTCCACGGAATGGCGGCGGTCTATTCGACGTCGATGCATCTGCCAGGAAGTTCCAGTGTCGTGGCGGGCATTGCCTGGATGGACCCGAACCTCTTGCGAGCCAGACTCTACTCAGGGTCATTGAGCCCGGGGGGCGCGAACTGGAGGTTCACGGCACCCGTGGCGGCGAGTGCGGCAACGACGCTCGTCGCGGCCTTCAATGGCGGGTTCCTCTTGAAAGACTCCGAGGGCGGATACTTCAGCGAGGGGCGTATGGTCGCGCCCCTTCGTCGCGGCGCGGCGTCTCTCGTGATCTACTCGAACGGTGTCGCGACGGTTGGCCAATGGGGGCGTGATGTGTCAATGGCCCGCAACGTGGTGGCCGTGCGCCAGAACTTGCGATTGCTCGTCGACAATGGTCGTCTCGTCTCGGGCCTGCATCCCTCCGACGTCAAGACGTGGGGGGTGTCGCTCAACTACGTCGTCAATACACCTCGTTCGGGCCTGGGCGTCACCGCGAATGGCGCGCTCGTGTACGTCGAGGGACCCATGAACATCGTCGATCTCGCGCACCTGCTCGTGCGTGCGGGTGCGGTGAGAGCAATGGTGCTCGATATGAATCCATTGTGGCCGATCTTCGCGACTTACTCGCCCGCCGCCCCCAATGGTGTTGCCTCGCCCGCGAACGGCCAGGTGTTGTCAAAGACCATGCTCCAGACCCCGATGAGATTCTTCGATCCCGCCTACAGTCGTGATTTCATCACGATGTCGGCTCGCTAGGGGCGACCATAGCCGTGATGCTCAACCGGTGTTACGAAGGCCGGTAGCGATGCCGTTGATGGTGAGCAGCAGAGCACGCTGGAGCTCCTCGTCCACTTCGTCGCCGCGTTCTCGTATGTCGCGCACTCGTTCCAGCAGCTGAATCTGCATGAGTTGCAGCGGTCGCAAGTACTTGTCGCGCGTGCGTAAGGTCTCTCGAAGGAGCGGCTGTGAGTCGAGCAACTGGCTGGATCCGGTGACGAACAGGATCTCCTTGACGCTGAGGTCGTATTCGGCGACGATGCGCTCGAAGAGGTAGTGCACCTGTGGGGGTGAGAGACGCCGCACGTACTCACGCGCGATCTCGATGTCGGTCTTGGCCACGGTCATCTCGACGTTCGAGAGAAACGTTTCGAAGAAGGGCCACTCGCGGTACATCTGTTGAAGGGTGTCGCCGAGGCCGGCCGCACGTGCTGCGGCGAGGCCGGTACCGACGCCGTACCAGCCCGGAACGATTTGGCGAGATTGGGTCCAGCCGAAGACCCACGGGATGGCGCGCAGCGACTCGATGCCGTCGTTCGCTTTCGTGCGTCGCGCTGGTCGTGAGCCCATGTGCAGGTTGGCGAGCTCGTCGACGGGGGTTGACAGGGTGAAGTAGGTGGGTAAATTCGCGTCACTGATCAGAGTGCGGTACGCCTCAAGTGACGTGTCGGCAACCAAGTCCATGGCGGCGTCCCAGCGTGGCAGCAAGTCGGGATTGGTGCGGGGTGTGGTGTGAAAGAGCATTCCCTCGAGCACCGCCGCGAGCAGCTGCTCCAAATGCTCGTGGGCGAGCGATGGTAGCAAGTACTTGTCCGAGATGACTTCACCCTGCTCGGTCATCTTGATCGTGCCGTCCAGCACGCCGTATGGTTGGGCGAGGATCGAGTCGTGGGTTGGCCCTCCTCCTCGACCGACGCTGCCGCCGCGCCCGTGAAACAACCGAAGTTGCACCCCATGACGCACCGCGACGTCGCGTAGCTGGCGCTGGGCTTGGTGGATACCCCACTGCGAGGCGGTGATGCCCGCGTCCTTGTTCGAGTCGGAGTAGCCGAGCATGACTTCTTGCTCATCTCCACGCAACGCCACGAGTCGTCGATATGCGGGTATCGACAGGAGTTGGTCCATGATCTCGCCCGCCCGCTTCAGTTCGTCGATCGTCTCAAAGAGCGGGACGAAGCCAATGCGTGCGACGCCGGCCGTCAAGTCAACGAGTCGCGCCTCGCGAGCGAGAATGACCGCTGCCAACAAATCGTCGGCCCCTTTGCTCATCGAGATGATGTAGGTTTCGCACGCCTCGGGTCCGAAGTGGGCGATCAATTCTCGAATCGCCTCAAAGGTTCGAAACGTCTTCATCTCGTGTTCTTCGAGGGGCGGACTGAGGAGACTGAAGGGTCGTGCGGAATCAAGCTCAGTGGCGAGCAGCTCGAGGCGCTCTTCGCGACTCAAGCTCGCATAGGGCGTTGAGTGCGCGCGGAGACGATCGATCATCGGTCCGAGCGCCGCGTGGTGGGCCAGCGCATGTTCGCGCACGTCAAGGGTTGTGAGGGTGAGCCCGAAGACTGCCACAGTTCGTATCGCCTGTTCGAGGACGCCACGCGCGATCAGTTCACCACCGTTTTCGATGAGCGAGTCGTACAACAACGTCAAGTCGTCGAGTAACTCCCCGACCGTCGCATAGTCAATGCCGGGTTGATGGCGGCTGCGGTGTCGCATGCGTCGAGACGTCGACTCGAGCTTCGATTGCATGCAGGTCAGTTTCAAGCGGTAGGGCTCTTCGGCGTTCAAGCGACGAAAGCGCGGATCGAGGTTGGTGATGTTCTCGAGGTCGTGCGCGAGCGACGCATGTAGCGCGGATGATGCATTTGCCAATCGCGCGGACACCGAAACCTCGTCGATCAGCCGAGTGAACAGCGCCAGCAGGGTACGCATCGAGTGCTCGAGCGCGAGGTCGACGACCGACGTCGTGACTTCAGGGGTGACGAAGGGATTCCCGTCGCGGTCACCACCAATCCACGAGCCAAAGGACAGGGGTCGGTTGCGCAGCGGCACGCGAACATCGATCTCAGCGAGCAAGTCCACGAATTGCACGATCACTTCGGTCACGGGCCTTCGCATCAAGCCGTCGATGAAGTACAGCGAATTGCGAGCCTCGTCGAGTACTTCAGGCCGTTCGAGGCGCAACTCGTCGGTCTGCCACAACGATTCGACCACTTCGGCGGCGCGTCGTTGACGCCTCGTGGAGTCGTTGCCCTCGGGCGTGACCACCGACTCATCGAGTAAGTCGCCTATGGTGCGCAGCTTCATGAGTACCGAGCGCCGGGCCGCTTCGGTGGGGTGTGCGGTGAACACTGGGCGCACGTCGAGTTTCTCCACGGCGCGTTGCACCGTGGCGGCCTCGAGATGACCTTCCACTATCGCTGTGTCGATCATCCGGACCACTCGCGCGAGTGGACTCTGACGATTCTGTCGTTTCCTTCGACCCTTGCGTGACCGGTGCGTCTGCTCGGCGATGTTGGCGAGATGAAAGTAGATCGAAAACGCCCGGGCGAGTTGACTGGACGTCTGCAGATCCAGCTTCTTCAATTGCTGGATAGTTGCGTCCAGGTCTTGGTCGCTCGAGGCTCGAACCTTCTTCACGATGGTGAGGAATTCTTCAGAGATCTGACGAAGAAGGGTTTGGTCGAGCAGCGATCCCAGCATGGTGAGATCCGATTCGAGGATATCCGCGTCATGAAAGACGGGCTCGAACGAAGCGAAGCCCCTCGGTTCGGTCATCGCCCGGTCGTCGTTGGTCTCATCGCTCATCACGTAACGCTACAAAATCACCACCGCTGCGTCGAAACGAGGTTCCAATCACTCGACTTCGTCGTCCCAAGCCCGCCGGGCGCGAGGTGGCTTTCGTGACCAAAGGCCTTAATCGGACCTAGGGGTAGTGCAGTACGGTCGATTGCGTAAGCGTTTTGACCGTACCGGACGCGTTCGGCCACGTGGGGATGGGCCGTGGCTGTGGCGTCGTCACGGACACTGGACTCATAGGGGATCGTCAGACATGTTTCAAGTTCGTTTCCACGGCAGGGGTGGGCAAGGCGTGGTTACTGCGGCGGAGATTCTTTCGGTGGCCGCGTTCGCTGAAGGGCGTCACGCCCAGGCATTTCCCAGTTTCGGTTCTGAGCGCACCGGCGCACCGGTCGTCTCGTTCTGTCGCATCGACGACCGAGAGATTCGTACGCGCGAGCCCGTGATGGAGCCCGACGCCCTCATCATTCAAGACGCCACGCTCATCCATCAGGTTGATCTCTTCGCGGGTCTCGTCCACGATGGCTATGCCCTTGTCAATACGTCGCGCGCCTTCACTGAACTCGGTTTCGACCAGACCTCCGCATCGTTTCGTCAAGATCGACTTATCACGTGTCCCGCGACTGAATTGGCTCTCGAACACCTCGGGCGCCCGTTGCCCAATGCCGCCCTGCTCGGCGGATTTGCGGCGCTGACTGGTCAGATCACGATGGAGGCGATCGACACCGCCGTGAAGGAACGATTCGAAGGGGCGGTCGGCGAACGAAATGCCGCCGCCGCCGCGGCTGCATTCGATTTTGTGACGTCGAGAGTGAAGGAGTTGGCCCGTGCTTCGACAGATTGAAGGTTCCAGGGCCATAGCCGAGACGGTCGCGCTCTGTCGGCCCGAGGTCGTGTGCGCCTATCCGATTTCACCCCAGACGCACATCATCGAAGCCGTTGGTGCGATGGTCAAGTCCGGCAAGCTCGCCGGGTGTGAGTTCATCAACGTCGAGTCTGAATTCGCGGCCATGTCGGTGGCGATCGGGGCGTCGGCAACGGGTGCGAGGGCCTACACCGCCACTGCCAGCCAGGGACTCCTGTTCATGTTGGAGGCGGTGTTCAACGCCTCGGGTCTCGGACTCCCCATCGTCATGACGCTCGCGAATCGTGCCATCGGGGCGCCCATCAACATCTGGAATGATCACAGCGACGCCATGGCCGCCCGCGACGCGGGATGGATTCAATTGTTCGCCGAGACTAATCAGGAGGCTGCGGATTTGCACGTGCAAGCATTTCGCCTGGCCGAAGAACTGTCGGTACCGGTCATGGTGTGCATGGACGGTTTCATCTTGACCCACGCAGTCGAAGGTGTCGACATCCTTGACCAAGAGAGTGTCGACTCGTTCTTGCCCCCCTACGAGCCTCGACAGGTACTCGACATCGACGAACCCGTGTCTATCGGGGCCATGGTCGGTCCCGAGGCGTTCGAAGAAGTGCGCTACCTCGCGCACCTGCGTCAACTCGACGCCCTCGAACGAATACCGGGTATCGCACAGGACTTCAAGGAGCTCACGGGTCGCGACAGTGGCGGTTTGATTCGCACCTATAGAATTGACGGCGCAGAGATCATCGTCGTGGCATTAGGTTCGGTGCTTGGCACCATCAAAGACGCGGTGGACAACCGTCGCGAGCTGGGCGAAAGGATTGGTGTCGTCGGCATAACGACTTTTCGGCCATTCCCGAGCGAGGCAGTGCGTGAAGCGCTCGCCGATGCACGCCAGGTCGTCGTGCTCGAGAAATCGTTCAGTACTGGCTTTGGAGGCGTTCTCTCAACCGACGTCGCGATGTCGATGCGTGACATGGACTTCGATCTTCGCACCGTGATCGCCGGGTTGGGCGGTCGCGCGATCACGCGTCGCTCGTTGGAAGAGATGCTCAAGCAGGCGAACGACGACGCGCTCGAACCGCTCACGTTCCTCGACCTCGACCAGGGTGCGGTCGAGCGCGAGAGGGCGCGGATGAGAAGCGTCCGCCGCTCGGGACCGTCGGCGGAGAACCTGCTGCGTGATCGCGCGAGTAGCGCGGCGGCACCGACAAGGAGGGACGTGTGACGCGTCAACCAGTGCACTTCTACCAAGTCGGCAGTTTCGCCGTTGGCAATCGACTGCTGAGTTCCGATGATCGTACGGTGCAGTCTCAGCGCGAGCGTACGAACTCCATTGATTCGGGTCATCGTGCCTGTCAGGGGTGCGGCGAGGCGTTAGGTGCCCGCTACGCCCTCGATGCCGCGATGCGCGCGACCAACGGCCACGTGGTCGCAGTCAATGCGACCGGATGCCTTGAGGTCTTCTCGACGCCCTACCCCGAGACTTCGTGGCGTATTCCCTGGCTCCATTCTCTCTTTGGTAACGCGCCTGCGGTGGCTACCGGTGTGGCCGCGGCGCTGCGGGTAAAAGGCAAGTCAGATGTTCGCGTTGTGGCTCAAGCCGGTGACGGTGGGACCGTTGATATTGGCTTTGGCGCCTTGTCGGGAATGTTCGAGCGCAACGATGACGTACTTTTCATCTGTTACGACAATGAGGGCTATATGAACACGGGTGTGCAGCGCTCCGCGGCGACACCGCCGGCCGCGCGCACCGCCACGACCGACGCCGTTGGTCCTGAGCCGGGCAATGTTTTTGGGACTGGTAAAGATCTGCCCCGTATTGCCATGGCGCACGACATCCCCTACGTCGCTACCGCCACGGTTGCGGACTTGCACGACCTTGAGCGAAAAGTGGAGCGGGCCATGGAGATACGTGGAGCGCGGTATTTGCACGTGCTCGTGCCGTGCCCGCTTGGCTGGGGATCGGCGTCCAACGACACGATCCATATCGCGCGACTCGCGAAAGAGTCGGGACTCTTTCCCGTCTTTGAGGCGGAGAACGGCACAGTCACCTCGGTGTCGACGATCCGTCGTCGAGTACCGGTCGAGCAGTACTTGAGCCTCCAACGCCGCTACGGGCACCTCTTTGGCAAGAGTCCTCGACCCGATATCGTCGCTCGGATTCAAGCTATTGCCGATAACAACATCGCGCGCTACGGACTGGTCGACGACGCGACCGAATCTATGGAGGTCAACACCTGATGGACACGCCATTCGCGATCACGCTCGGAGTCGGGACCAGTCGTGCCAATCACACGGGTTCGTGGCGCGTTGAGCGACCCGTGTACGTTGACCGGCTGCCGCCGTGCAATAACGCGTGTCCCGCTGGCGAGAACATCCAGGGCTGGCTCTACGAAGCGGAGTCTGGAAACTACGAGGCCGCGTGGCGCACACTCGTCGAGGAGAATCCATTGCCGGCGATCATGGGTCGCGTGTGCTTTCATCCGTGCGAGACGGCGTGCAATCGCGTCCAGGTGGACGAAGCAGTCGGTATCAATGCCGTGGAGCGGTTCCTCGGCGACCTCGCCATTGAAAAGGGTTGGCGTCTGCCAGCCTCCGGTCCCGACACCGGCAAACGAATTCTCGTCGTGGGTGCCGGGCCCGCCGGACTGAGCGCCACCTACCACCTTCGCCGGCTCGGACATCACGTACGTCTCGTGGATTCCGCCGAGCGTCTCGGTGGCATGATGCGCTACGGCATCCCGGCGTACCGCCTACCTCGAGCGACCCTCGACGCCGAGATCGATCGCATCGTTGCCATGAACGTCGAGGTCGTCCTCAACCACGTGGTGCACGACATCGAAGAGGAACGGGTCGCTGGCAACTTCGACGCGGTCTTCTTGGCGGTTGGGGCCCAGTTGGGCAAACGCGTGAACATTCCCGCCGGCGACTCCTCCAAGGTGATCGACGCGGTGACCTTTCTGCACCAGGTGGCCCACGACGACCCACCGCTGCTCGGTCGACGCGTCGTGGTGTACGGGGGCGGCGACACCGCGTTCGACGCGGCCCGCACCGCTCGCCGACTGGGTGCGACTGATGCGGTGATTGTCTATCGACGTAACCGTGAACGGATGGGCGCGAGTGGCGAAGAGGTCGAACAGGCACTCGGCGAAGGAGTGAGCGTGCGCTGGCTCTCCACCGTGAATCGCTTCGAAGGCGAGCACATCGTGCTCGAGAAGATGCGTCTCAATGACGAAGGGTTCCCCGAGCCAACGGGGGAATTCGAGGAGTTGGACGCTGACGCGCTCGTACTGGCCCTCGGTCAGGATACGGATCTCTCTCTGCTCGAGCACGCCAACGATGTCACGGTCCATGACGGCGCCGTCAGTGTGTTGCCGTCGATGATGGCCGGGGCCAGTGGCATCTTCGCGGGCGGCGACGCGGTGCTCGCTGATCGCACCGCTACGGTGGCTGTCGGTCACGGTAAGCGTGCCGCACACGGTATTGATGATTTTGTCATGGGACGTGAGCCCACAGAGAAGCAGCGACACGAGCTCGCTACGTTCGATCGACTGAACACGTGGTACTACGCCGACGCCCCCCGAACGAGGCGGCCCGAACTCGAGCGGATTCGTCGACAAACCAACTTCGAAGAAGTCATCGGCGGACTCAGTGAAGAGAACGCGCTGTTCGAGGCGCGACGATGCCTCTCGTGCGGGAACTGCTTCGAATGCGACAACTGTTTCGGTGTGTGTCCCGATAACGCGGTGATCAAGTTGGGCGCGGGTGAGCGCTATGAATTCGATTATGACTTCTGCAAGGGTTGTGGGATCTGCGTGAAGGAGTGCCCGTGCGGTGCCATTGAGATGGTGCCTGAACGGATCTAGCTAGCGCGCAGTTAGCTAACCAGCACCACTGGCTGGCCCTTACGCCGCTTCGAAGACTAGGTGCTTGGCGTGCTGGGTGGCGAGGTGCTCTGCGTCACGCTGCATCTCTGCGGCGAGATCGGTGAACGAGTCGAGTGCGGGATTGATTCCAACGAGCGTGAACTCACGCTCGACCACGACGACATCGAGTCCCCAGACGTCTCGAAGGATACGCAGTATCCACGCCGTGGAGTGATCCCAACCTTCACGGGGCGTTCCCGGGCCGTACGCGCCACCTCGCACGATGGCGACGACCACGTGCTTGCCCGCCAGAGGCTGGCTCGCCATGCGTGGATCAGTGATCACGAGGTCGACCCAGGTCTTCAGGTGCTGAGAGACACCGAAGTTGTAGAGGGGGACCGTCATCAAGATGGCATCAGCGTCGATCAGTTCATCAACCAGTGTGCGCGCGAGTGCGACGGCGCTGCGCTGGTCGGGTGTGCGCTCGTGCTCGGGGGTGCGACTGGCCGAGACCGCGAGTGACCAGGCGTTGGACGGCAGTGGTTCAAGGCCGATCTGGCGACGAACGACGAGAGCGTCGGCCTCGGACTCACGCCACGTCCGCTCGACGACATCGCCGAGTGCTCGGCTCGCGGAACCTTCAACTTGGATGCTGGCGTCGAGGCGAAAGAGGGACATGATTTTCCTTTGGTCGGGTTATTAACTCGCTAAATATATGTTACTACTAAAAAGATAGTTCCTTGCAGAGGGCAAGTCAAGAGTAGAATTTTGGCATGAAATCCACGGACTCATCGGCCGGGCCTTCGGGACCCGCACTGCACGATGAGACGTCGCAACACTGCGACGCAGCACTGGTGCACGCCTTCAGTTTCCTCGGCAAGCGTTGGAACGGCGTGATCCTTGGTTCTCTCGTCAACGGCGAAGCGGGCTTCTCAGAATTGAAACGCCGGGTGGAGGGCATAAGTGATTCGGTGTTGAGTGACCGATTGAGTGAACTCCAAGCGGTCGGACTTATCGTTCGAACGGTGCAGGCGGGTCCTCCGGTTTCGGTGAGCTATGCGCTGTCCACCGCGGGCTCGGCACTTATTCCAGCGATGACCGCGCTTGGCACGTGGGCGTCGAACAACCTCACCTCGGGTCCCGCCTAGAGCTCACGGCGAGTCACGCCAGTATGGGGTGGGCGCACTGATCCGTTCCAGAGGACTCGTGAAATCTCCGAAGCGCCCATCGCTGTTTCGCCACGCGTCGTACGCACGATCGATTTCCTCACGGTTTCGCGCTACGAAGTTCCACCAGATGAGGATGTCACTCTCGAACGGCTCGCCACCGAGCAACATGGCTCTCGTTGGCTCGTAGGGGTGGAGGGTTATCTCATCATTTCCAATGCTGAGATAACCCAACTGTCCGGATGCAACGTCGACGCCGTCACAGGAGAGCGCCCCTTCGAGCACGATGATGGCGTATTCGAAATCGGCTCGGAGCTGAAGATCGACTCGGTGTCGAATCGAAAGTTCGGCGCCGACCAGCGCTGTGTCGTGACGTGCGGGACTTCGAACGCCATGGAACTCTCCCACGAGCACCGTGGCGAGTGACTGATCAATGGCGATGCGAGGCAACTCGGCATGGTGTTCGAATGCGGGGGGTGCGTGTCGCGTGGCGTCGGGTTGGGCAATCCAGAGCTGGATGCCGTGCAGGTCGCCGTCGTAGTGTCCCGTCGCTTCTTCAGAATGTGAGACCCCCCGACCCGCGCTCATGAGGTTCACTTGACCCGGGGTGATCAATTGTTCGCTGCCGAGACTGTCGCGGTGCAGCGCCTCACCGCTCACGAGGTACGTCACGGTCTGAAGACCAGTGTGGGGGTGGGGGCCGATGTCCAAGCCGTGCTGGGCAGTGACTGCGGCGGGACCCATGTGGTCCGCGAAGCACCACGCACCAACCGTGCGGTGTGCTCGACGTGGAAGGGCTCGGCGCACGGGCATGGCACCAACCTGGGTCAGACGGCTGTTCGATACTTCCAGGCGTGGCATGAAGCGACACTAGTCAGTGTCGATCAGCGAAGCCTCCAGGAACGGCAAAGAAGCCCGGGCGGGGGACCCGGGCTTCTAGGGAATATGGCCGATCTTTCTAAATCACATCCGCCGGATCACTCTGGCGATAGTGGCGTACGCCAAGCAGCGTGAGCACCAACATGACAAGAGCAAGCACGAACGAAGCAATCGCCGCGTACAGGGCAATCACGCCAATGAAACCGAACGCGTAAGCGTTCAACAAGAGACCACGCAACGTGTCGCCACGAAACACGAGCTCAACTTGGTTCTTGAGCGTGGCGTTTGAGGGATCCGCGAGCGAGGCGGCACTCAACTGCGCGTACGTCTTGCCGCCGCTGATCATGTTCGTGTCGACACCAATAATGTCGTTTGCGAAAATCTGGGCCTGTGAACCCGTGAGGACTTGTTGACCCGCGTACTGGGTGAGGTTCGCCTTCACCAAGTCTTGGTAGTCGGCTTCGCCGACCTTTGGAAAGAAGACCTTCTGCTCCAGCAATTGAGACTTCACTTGGGAACTCGTGAAACTGTAACCAACCATGAGCCCGACGCCGGCAACGAGCAACATCACGGTGAGCAATCCGCCAACCCAGTTCAGCAGTAGGTCAAGTGTCTTTCGACGCATACATCGGTCCTTTCGGTAACCCCAGGCAACATTCTCGCGCGGTTCTCGAGGTGCCTCTTAGAGCAGAAAGTCCCATTAATGAACGGATAATCGAGAATTCAGTGATCGAACTTCAGACCCATCTTGGCGAGGTATCCGACCCCCATCACGGCTGCCTCGCAGCCAATCCTTTCGAGTTCGCGCACGTCGTCGTCGTCGCGCACGCCCCCGGCGGCGACGACGTTCAGCCCACTCGCGCACACCTCGCGATAGAGCGCCAAATCGGGTCCTTGCATCGTGCCGTCACGTTCGATGGCCGTGACGTGAAGGCGAGTGACGCCGGCGCGCACGCATCGTGCGAGCGCGTTGTCAATGGAGAGACCCGTTGACGATTGCCACCCACGGATTGAAATTTCGCCGTTTCGTACATCGAACGCGACGACCAGTCTCTCCCCGAGGGCGGCCACGAAGTCTTCGAGCGCCGCGGGTGTCGACCATACGGCGGTTCCCACGATGACTCGCGCTGCACCGGCATCCAACGCCTCGCGCGCTGCGGGTATTGACCTGATGCCCCCCGAGACCTGGAGGGGAATAGCGCCGGCGAGCGAGGCGCAGCGCCGCACCACGTCACTGCGAATCGCGCCGTCGCGAGCACCTTGTAGGTCGACGATGTGAATAAATGATGGGTGGGTGGAGACGATGCGTGCCATGAATTCTTCGATGGGTTGACGAAAGAGGACTCGGTCGAAATCACCTTGTTCAAGACGCACCGCGTCCTCACCCAGTAGATCGATCGCGGGAATGATTTGCATAGTCACGTAGTAGCACGTTAGCATGTCATTATGACAAGTGGAAAAGTTCAAGAGGCCCAAGCCCGGCCCGAAACGTCGGAGAGGTTTGACGAACTCGTCAAAGCCTTTGTGCACGTCAGTGATCCCCAGACGGTCGCGGCCTTTCTGCGTGACCTTTGTACCACGGCGGAACTCGACGCCATGGGTCAGCGCCTCCAGGTGGCTCGACTCGTCGACGAAGCCGTTTCCTACCAGGAGATATCGCGCCGAACCGGTGCCTCGACTGCGACGGTCACCCGTGTGGCGCATTGGCTGCACCACGGTGAGGGCGGCTACGGCGCGGTCCTGAAACGAGGTCGCAAGTGACACGACGACTCACCATGGCGCTGCCCTCGAAGGGTCGTCTTCGCGAACCTTCGTGGTCGTTGCTCGAAGCGAGCGGGGTAGACCCCCAAGAACCCGGCGAGCGAGTTCTGCAGGCGCACTGTCGAAACGCGGAAATCGACCTGCTCTTCGTGCGAGCCGACGACGTACCAGAATATGTTCAAGATGGCGTCGTTGACTGTGGCATCACGGGACTGGACCTGGTGTTCGAACGCGACAGCGACGTTGAGGTGCTCTTGCGCCTCGGGTACGGCTCGTGCTCGTTGCAGGCGGCGGTGTCCATGGAGGACTCCGCGACCGAAATCGCGGACCTCGAAGGACGACGCATCGCCACATCTCACCCACGTATCGCAGCCCAGGTGCTGGCCGAGCGCGGCATCAAAGCCGAACTGGTCAGTGTCGCTGGTTCGGTCGAGATCTCGCCGAGGCTCGGACTGGCCGACGCGATCATCGACCTGGTCTCGACCGGTTCGACCCTGCGCACGAATGGACTTCGCTCCGTGGGCATCCTCTTCGAGTCAGAGGCCGTGCTCGTCGGGCGAAAGGGTTCAACCGATCTTGAAGCTCGAAAGACGCTTACGACGGTGTTGGGCTCGGTCATCAATGCCCGCGCGAACAGGTATCTGCTCTGCAATGTCGCGAAGGAGCGATTGAACGATGTGCTCGCGGTCTTGCCAACCTCGGGATCGCCAACGGTGATGGACCTGGCGACACCCGGTGTCGTTGCGGTGCACGCGCTCGTGCCAGCGGCCGACATCTGGTCGCTGCTTCCGCGTCTGGAGCGAAGCGGCGCGAGTTCGATCCTCACGCTCCCCGTCGAGCGGATGGTGCCATGAGCAAACCTGTTGCTACCAGTCGTACCTTCACCATCGAAGACGTGGTCAATGACGTTCGAGATCGCGGCGACGCGGCGCTCGTCGAATGGTCGCAGTTGTTCGATTCCACGACGTCAGCCGTCCCCGAACGAGCCGTCGCGTACGGAGACATCCCTACCGCGGCAATTCTCGCCGCCGCCGAGTCGGTACGGATCTGGCACGCGGCCCAACGACCGGCTGATTTGATGCTCGAGGTGTCCCCAGGGGTGACGCTCGAGCGACGATGGACACCGCTGCGATCGGTTGGCATCTACGTACCCAAGGGACTTGTCTCATCGCTCATCATGGGTGCCATCCCGGCCCAAGTGGCGGGGGTGGAGCGAATCGTGGTGTGCACGCCACCGAGCGGCGCCATGGCGGTCGCCGCGGCCGCCGCGCTGTTGGGTATTGACGAAGTGTGGGCCGTTGGGGGCGCACAGGCGATTGCCGCTATGGCCTACGGCACCGCATCGATCGCCAAGGTGGACAAGATAATCGGTCCCGGCGGGGGCGCAGTGAACGCGGCGAAGCTCCTCGTGAGCAAGGACGTCGCCATCGACCTTCCGGCGGGACCCAGTGAGATAGTCGTCGTCGCCGACGAAGGCTTCGATGAGGTGATCATTCAACAAGAACTAGCAGCCCAAATGGAGCACGGACCTGATTCGCGAGCGTTCGTGGTGAGGGTGGGCGATGATCTTGAAGCGGCGCTGGCTGAAGTCGAGCAGTACGCCGCTGAACATGTCGCGCTACTCGGGGAGCGAGCGGAGTCGCTCGCCGGTCGGATTCGAAACGCAGGCGCCGTGTTCGTAGGACCGTACGCACCCGTGCCCGCAGGCGACTACGCCACAGGCGCGAACCACGTCCTGCCAACGGGCGGATGGTCGCGTTCGACCGGCGGTCTCGGTCTCGAGTCGTTCATGAAGACCGTCACGGTCCAGCGCGTGAGCAAGGAAGGTTTGGAGCGTCTCGCTCCGACTATCGAGGCGCTCGCCGATCTCGAGGGTATGACTGCTCACAAAGCGACGGCACGTCGATGAAGAACATCACCGCACTCGACGCCTACCAGTGGCCGCCTTCGAATGAGGCCATCGCTGCCTCGATTGGCATTGACCCTCGCTCGATAATCCGCTTCGACGGCAATGTCGCGGCGAACCCTCCAGCGAGCGCACGACCTGCCGCGCTCGCGCGGGCACTTGCTGATATCAACGAATACGACCGAGGTCGTTACGAACCATTGCGACGAGCCATCGCAGCCTTTCACGAGGTCGGACTCGACCAGGTGGCGCTCGGCGCGGGAAGTGATGAGTTCATCGTCCTTCTCGCGCGCATCTACGCCGAAGGCGGCACGGTGGCCACGGTACCGTCGCTGTCGTATTCGATGTACCGCTACGCCGCGAAAATGGCGGGCGCCACGATGGTCGAGGACCCCGCCGCGGCCGATCTGGTCTTCGTGTGTCGCCCGAACAATCCGACGGGTGAGCTTCCCGAGATTCCCGACGTTCGCGGTCAACTGGTCATCGACGAGGCGTATGCCCAGTACGCGGGCGTTGACGCGATTGATCGCATAGCCAGCGGCGCCGTGGTGCTTCGTACATTCTCCAAGGCCTACGGTCTCGCGGGAGCTCGGGTGGGCTACGCTCTCGCCACGCCCGAAACCACCGCGATCATCACATCGCGCCAGGCACCTCTTTCGGTGTCGTCGTTGTCGGCGGCGTTAGCGCTCGCGGCGATCAGCACGCCGGTCGACGTGTCGGCCCAGGTCGCCGAGCGCGAGAGGATGAGCAGCGAACTGAGCACACTCGGTCTCGTGCCGGTGCGTTCCTACACGAACTTTCTCTACATTCCAATGGACGACCCCCAGGACATCGTGGACCGGCTCCTGCCGTACGGTGTTGTCGTGCGAGCCTTCGCGGGGGGACTTCGAGTGAGCGTTCGCGATGAGCTCGACGACGACGTACTCCTCGGCGCGCTGCGCTGCGAACTCGCGGGAGAGCCAGCGCCCCCGGCCATAGTGCGCCACCGGCGCGCCACCGCCGAGACCTTGCTCAGCGTGCGACTTCGTGTACCGGGAGAAGGTCGGGTCTTCGTGCACACTGGTGAAGGCTTCTACGATCACATGCTCCAACAGTTGGCGTTCCACGGCGGCATGGACTTACGACTTGAGGGGGTGGGCGACCTCGAGACCGGAGACCACCACACCGTCGAAGACATGATGCGCACGTTCGGCGAAGCGCTCGACATCGCTCTTGGCGACCGCAAGGGTCTGACGCGCTACGGCGAGGCACGAGTTCCCATGGACGAGGCACTGGCGCACGCCGTGGTTGACCTGTCGGGTCGTGCGACGGCGAACATCTCGATCGACCCCGATCCTGGGATGGCGGCGCACGCGTTTGAATCGCTGGCCCAGACTGCGCGGATCACCTTGCACGTGACGGCGTCGGGTAAAAATGCCCACCACGTCGCCGAGGCATCGTTTAAGGCCGTGGGTCGCGCCCTCGCCCAAGCAATGACGCGTGACGGAACGCTCATCCGCTCCACCAAGGGGTCGTTGTGAGTGACGTCATCGTCGTCGATTACGGCGCTGGAAACACACGCTCAGTGTGTGCCGCGCTCACCCACCTGGGTCACACCAGCGAAGTGACGTCAACACCAGAAAAGATCGAGCGGGCTTCGCACGTGATACTGCCAGGCGTCGGATCTGCGAAGAGTGCCATGGAGCACCTCAATGAGACTGGTGCCGCTGCAGCACTGCGCCAGCGCTTCGCCGACGAGGGTCAGATTCTGGGCATCTGTCTCGGCATGCAATTGGCGCTTGACGCCAGCGAAGAAGACGGCGGTGTCGAAGGCATTGGACTCTTGAATGGAGTGGTGACTCGTCTCGACGCCGAACGTGTGCCCCGATTGGGTTGGGCCCTGGTCGAACCGTGGGGCGACGCGTACTACTTCGCCCACTCGTTCGCCGCCCAGTCGAACGACGTCGTCGCGACCTCCGAGGGCATCACGGCGGCCGTGCAACGTGGTTCGTTCCTCGGTGTTCAATTCCACCCCGAGAAGAGTGCGCAAGCCGGACTCGACTTTTTGGAACGATGCCTCTCGCTCGCCTGATTCCGTGCCTCGACGTAGCGAACGGTCGTGTCGTCAAAGGCGTCAACTTCGTCGGGCTGCGTGACGTCGGTGATCCCGTCGAGTTGGCGGCGTTTTACAGTGACGGCGGCGCTGACGAATTAGTATTCCTCGATATCGCCGCGACGCCTGACGATGTGGCGACGATGACGTCGGTCATTGCGAAGGTCGCCGACGTCCTGGAGATCCCCTTCACGGTGGGTGGGGGCGTGCGCAGCGTCGCTGACGCCACTCGCATCATTGAATCAGGCGCAGACCGTGTCTCTCTCAATTCGGCGGCGCTGGCAAGCCCGTGGCTCATCTCCGCGATAGCTGATCGTTACGGAAGCCAGGCGGTGGTGGTGGCGATAGACGCCGGTGACGGTGTCGTACACACGCACGGCGGACGTATTGCGACTAACACCGCGACGATTCCGTGGGCCGTCGAGGCCGCCGAGCGCGGTGCGGGCGAGATCCTTCTCACGTCGATTCGCCAAGACGGAAAACGAACGGGATTCGATTTGGAGCTCACGTCGGCGGTGCGCAGTGCGGTCTCAGTACCAGTGATCGCGTCGGGGGGAGCGGGTTCGCCCGAGCACGTGGCTGAGGCCTTGCGCATCACTGACGCCGCACTCATTGCCTCAATCGTTCACGAGAATCCGATGGGACTTCCAGGACTGCGCCGCGAGATCGAGAACCTCGGGATCAACCTACGACCACTTAAGGAGCGGGCATGAGTGAAGAACTCCGTGCAGCGATTGTGCAAGATGATGCTTCCGGGCGCGTCTTGATGCTCGGTTGGATGGACGAGGAGGCCCTCGCGCTCACTCGCTCGACGGGCCTCGTACACTTCTTCTCTCGTTCACGCCAGAAGTTGTGGCGCAAGGGCGAGACATCGGGCAACACCCTTCGCGTCGTCGAGGTCGTGCTCGACTGTGATGAGGACGCGGTGCTCGTGCGAGTGAACGCCGACGGACCGACGTGCCATGACGGTGCCACCTCGTGCTTCACGCCGTGGCTGTGGCGTCGGATCCTCCAACGTGAGGCGCAAGGAGATGCGAATTCGTACGTCGCGTCAACGTTGGCCCAGGGCACTTCGCTCGCCGCACGAAAGGTTGGTGAAGAAGCAGTTGAGGTGGTCGTCGCCGCGTTGAGCGAAGACGACGAGCGCGTCGTCAGCGAAGCGGCAGATCTGTGGTTCCACTCGCTGCTGCTGCTTCGAAGTCGAGGACTCGACCCGGCCGCGGTCGAGGACGAATTACGCCGCCGCGACCGCTGAGCACGCCGGGCGAAGGGCGTTTTGGTTGGAGTGTGTCCTCGTCATGTGACAGAAGTTGTGAGCGAAGTTCATCTCGATGCTTGACGAAGGTCACATTGGGTTAACCCGGCAGTTCTTAACTATCGAGCATGAACCCAATCATCAAGAACACAGGTGCTCTCCGCTCCCGGATCACCGCAGTCGCCCTCACGGCGACTGTTGCGTCACTGTCCCTGCTCACCACCTCGGGCGCGGCCGCCCAGCACCCCACGCTGGTCGTCTACTCCGCGCAGGGGTACGACTCGGCTGCGGTCACAGCCTTTAACAAGACCAATCCTGGCTTCACGGTTACCT
>JABBNY010000150.1 GCA_019352095.1 Acidobacteriota bacterium | reverse complement strand
CGCCAAGTGTGCCTCGATCTGATCTATGACCGCCGCAGCGACGGCTACGACCCGCTGTCGGAACTGCTGCGCCTCTTCGAGGGCGTCTCGACGTCCACGTCGGATGCAACAACATTGGACGACCTTCCACTCAACGATCGACTCCGTCGACGCATCATCGATGGCGCACGACCGGGCCTCGAACAAGACCTCGATAAAGCCATGTCTGAAGGTGTGACGCCGCTCGCCATCGTGAACGACATCCTGCTCGACGGTATGCGCGAGGTCGGCGAACTCTTCGCATCGGGCGAGATGCAGCTGCCATTCGTCCTGCAAAGCGCCGAGACGATGAAGGCGGCCGTCTCATACCTCGAGCCGCATATGGAAAAGAGCGACCAGGGTGGACGAGGACGCATCGTGCTCGCCACGGTCAAGGGCGACGTGCACGACATTGGCAAGAATCTCGTTGACATCATCCTCACCAATAATGGGTACGAAGTGGTGAACTTGGGCATCAAGGTCGGTATCAACGAGATGTTGAGTGCAGTGCAAGAGCATCAGGCCGACGCGCTCGGCATGAGTGGACTACTCGTGAAATCAACACTCATCATGCGCGAGAACCTGGAACTGATGAACGAGCGCGGCATGTCGAACCTGCCCGTGCTCCTCGGGGGTGCGGCGTTGACGCGAACCTTCGTCGAGCGCGATCTGCGCGAGATCTACGAGGGCAAACTCTTCTATGGCAAAGATGCCTTCGAGGGGCTTCGCGTGCTTGACCGTCTCGGAGAGCTTCGAAAGACCGGCGTCGAGGATCCGAGTTATGGGCGTGAGATATCCGAACGCAAGGTCTATCGCCGTATTCGTGGCGATGCGGAGGCGCCTGCGGAAGGGCTGCCGTCGCGGAGTCCTGAGGCGGAGAGTGATAATCCCCTCTTCACGCCGCCCTTCATCGGGAGCCGCGTCGCCAAGGGAATGTCGATTGACGAGATCAGTGAGTATTTGAACCTCACGGCGATCTTTCGAAACCAGTGGGGGTTCCGTCCCGAGAACGGCGAGGACGACCCCGCGTTCAAAGAGCGCGTCAGTGCAACGTTGCGTGAACAGATCGCGATTGCCAAACAGGACGATCTTCTGGTCCCCCAAGTTGTCTGGGGGCACTTCCCCGCCGCGGCCGATGGTAACGACCTCGTCATCTTCAGCGACGACACGAGACTCGAAGAGCTCACCCGCTTCACGTTCCCGCGCCAACGCCAGGAGCCCTACCTCTGCATCGCTGATTTCTTTCGACCCGTAGAGAGTCCCGACCACGACTACGCCAGCTTCATGCTGGTCACCATGGGTGCTCGCGTCTCAGAGCGATGCCAAGAGCTCTTCGCCGAAAATCGCTACACGGACTATCTCCTGCTGCACGGACTCGGTGTAGAGATGGCCGAGGCGCTCGCTGAAATGTGGCACAAACGAATCCGCGAAGAACTTGGTTACGTTGAGCAGGACGGGCCCACACTCACCGGTCTCTTTCGCCAGCAGTACCGAGGTGGGCGATATTCATGGGGCTACCCCGCATGCCCCGATCTCACCGACAACGCGAAGGTGGCGGACTTGCTCGAAGCCAACCGTATCGGTGTCAGCGTTTCTGAGGGCTTTCAACTCCACCCCGAGCAGACCACCGACGCAATTATCTGTCATCATCCGAGAGCAAAATACTTCATCGCATAGCGGTCTTTTCTTAGCGGGCCCTTAAGTGCGCTCAATATCTTTTCTTCTGTGAATTCACGCCCATCGCGCCGCACAGTCCTCCAAGGTGCGGGCGCAGTGCTCGGTGGCACTTTTCTCGGCGGTGTCGCCGGCGCGTCGCGTGTCAAGCGCAGCGCGAGTCTGGATTCGTCGTTCGCCCCAACGAGCGCGTGGCTCAACGAGGAGAATGCGCGTAACGGTGATGGCACCTGGCTCAGTGGGCCAATGGCGCCTGCCGGCGCCCTCGAGGGCTACACCAACGTCACGAGTGTGAACAAGGGTCGCCAGATACACGTCTTCGTGAGCAGTGCTTCTTCGTACTTCGACGCGAAGATCTACCGGATCGGCTACTACCAAGGGTTGGGTGCTCGACTCGTCGAGAAGAAGTCGAGGCTACGAGGGCGGCTCCAGGTCATTCCCACTCCCGACCAGTACGGCACCGTTGACTGTCACTGGCCTACATCATTTACCATCGACACCGACCACCGCTACGTGCCCGGTCAGTACCTCATCAGACTTGAACTGCCAAACGGACAATTCTCATTTGTCCCGTTCATGGTGCGAGACGACGCATCGAAGGCGGCGTTCGTGTACATGAGCGCCGTCACCACCTGGCAGGCGTACAACACCTGGGGGGGCTTCAGCCTTTACCGTGGGGCCAGCCAACAAGGGATAGCGAATTTCAACAACGGCCAACGGGCGGTGCGCGTGTCATTCAATCGTCCCTACGATCGAAATTTCGCTAACGGGGCCGCCGACTTCATTGGCAATGAATTCCCACTGCTCTTTCTCGCTGAACGACATTCACTCGACCTCACGTACTTGACCGACGTCGACCTCGATACGAGAGGTGACGTGCTCCTCGGCCATCGTGCCCTGCTGTCGCTTGGTCACGACGAGTACTACTCACCCGCCATGCGCACCGCCGTGACCAACGCCATTAATTCGGGCGTCAATGTAGCGTTCTTTGGCGCCAATTTCTGTTACCGAAAGATCCGCTTCGAAGACAGCGTCAATGGGCGCGACCGCCTCATGGTCAACTACCGTTCCACCGCGGACCCGATCTACCTCGTGAACCCTTCACTCGCCACCGTCAACTGGTCGAACTGGCCATCAGACCTCCCCGAGAGCACCTTCAGCGGTTCTCGCTACGGTGGCGTGGACGGTACGGGCTCGCTCGTGGTCGCCGACTCGTCGTCGTGGCTATGGAGCGGCACCGGACTCGCCGACGGCGACATCCTCCAAGGTGCCCTCGGTGGGGAGTTCAATCACTATGACCCCGCGAGTGTCAATCCGACGAACGTACAGATATTCGCACATTCACCCGTGGGCGGGGGCGTGAGTGACGTCACCTACGTCGCCAATCCCAGCCAAGGCGGCGTCTTCAGCACCGGCACAGGCCAGTGGATCTACCACCTATCGAACGCACCCTTACTCGGTAATACGTGGGTTCCTGGACCAATCGCGCACGTCACCGCTTCGCTCACCAAAGCAACCGAGAACGTATTGGCTCTCTTTGGTCAAGGCCCGGCGGGCACCCCGTCGCCGTCACAGAGCAACGTCACCCAGTTCTACTAACGCGATATCCGCGACGATGCCAATACCGGTGCGTCAGCGTCGGGTGGGTGCTGAAACGGGCGTCGCGTCACTCAGGGCCTCGCGTGCGTGGTAACTCGACCTCGTGAGTGGCGAGGACTGCACATGCTGAAGTCCCAAACGCTCGCCGCGCACCGCGAGCTCGTCAAACTCCGCTGGTTCCCACCAACGCGCAACGGGGAGGTGGCGCTCGGTTGGGCGCAGGTACTGACCAATCGTGGCGATCGACACGCCCACCGCCGCAAGATCCGCGAGGGTCTGCTCCACTTCTTCAAACGTCTCGCCGAGTCCCACCATCATGCCCGACTTGGTCGTGAACCCTGCGGCTCTACTGCGCGCGAGGACGGTGAGCGACCGCAAGTAGCCCGCGCTCGGTCGCGCCGCGCGCTGAAGCCGGGCAACGGTCTCGATATTGTGGTTGATCACATCGGGCTTGGACGCGAAGATCAAGGCGAGTGAGGCCTCGTCGCCCTTCAGGTCGCTGATGAGCACCTCGATGTCAGTCTGTGGCGAGCGATCACGGATCGCCCGAACGGTCGCCGCAATTGCTCCGGCTCCCCCATCGTCGAGGTCGTCGCGCGCGACGCAGGTGATCACCGCGTGCTTCAACTTCAACCGCACGACCGCCTCGGCAACCCGGTCGGGCTCGGAGGGATCAAGCGCCATTGGCTTGCGGGTGTCAATCAGGCAGAAGCCACAGGCGCGTGTACAGCGCTCACCGTTGACCATGAACGTCGCGGTTCCGTCGGCCCAACATTCATAGATGTTGGGGCACCCGGCCTCTTCACAGACCGTCACCAGGCGAAGGTCTTCGGTGAGTGTGCGAAGCGACTGGTACTGCGTGCCCATATTCGCCTCGATACGCAGCCACTCGGGCTTCCTGGAGCGAAGCGAGATACCCGCCTCGGGGTCGACGCCCGCTTTACGCAGGCGACGAAGCAAGGGGCGCTCACCCGTCGTCGTCGAGACGCTGCGGTCGACGCGTGCAACATCCTCGTCCCCGCCCAGGCGGACCCCGAGTTCTTCACCGAGTCGCTCCTCGACCTCGTTGAAGGTGACATCTAGTCCTAATGACCGCAGTGACGCAACGGGTTTGTCGGGTATGCCACAGGGCACGATGGCGCTGAAACCAGCGAGATCAATGTCGACGTTGAGCGCCACACCGTGCAAGGTTCGACGCTCGCCGCGCTCGTTTCTCTGGGTGCGGACACCGACGGCGGCAATCTTTGCAGGTCTACTCTCCACATGAGCCCAGACCCCCGGATAGCCATCGAGACGTCCGACGTCACCCAGGAGGTGCCCCTCATCAAAGGAACGAACGGTCGCGATGACCGCATCCTCCAAGCGCGCGACGTGGTTCTTACCCGCCGAAGGATCATCGGCCACCGTGACGACCGCCCAGGCAACGATCTGACCGGGTGCGTGGTAGGTGACGTCCCCGCCACGGTCCGCATCGATCACGACGGCGTCGAGCTGGGACGGCGGGATCAGGAAATGCTCCTCCAAGGTACGAATGCCCCGGGTGTAGGTGGGTGGATGTTCGAACAACAAGACATAGTCGTCCGTTGATTCCATCACGGCACGCTGGAAGTCGTTGGCCTCGGCAAACGACACGCGACCAAGATGGCGGCGTCTCAACATCTAGTGTTCACTCTCCAGGTCCATACCGGCGAGGAGCTCGGCCACCCGTTCCAAGTACTCAACGGCCGCAACCGAATCGCACACGCGGTGGTCAAAGGAGAGACCCAACACCAGGCGTCGACCTATTTCTATTGTCGCTACGCCGTCTTTCACCACCACCACCGGCACCAGACGAACCGCGCCGACACTCAAGACCGCGACTTCGGGCTGAATGATGATGGGCTTGATCCACAGAGTGTTCTCGCTCGGCGCGCCCACCATTGTGAAGGTTCCTCCCATGAGGTCGTCGGCCGTGAGTTGGCGAGACGCCAGGCGCTCGCCCAGATCACTCACGCGCCGAGCCAAGGCCCGAAGTGTGAGGCCCGCGGCTGCGTGCACGACGGGGACCAACATGCCGTCCGTGTCGACGTGACGCATGAATCCGAGACTCACCGTGCGATGCACGATCAGCTCGTCACCCATATAGGTGGCGTTCAAGAACTCGAACTCGCCGAGGGCGCGCACCGCCGCGAGTCCAACCACCATCTCGTCGGTGATGGCGACGCCATCACGAGTCACGCGTCCGAGCCGCTCCACGTCAGCAAAGACGGCACCATCCGCCTCGATGGCCACAAACCCATGCGGTGTATTGAGCGCCGACACCGAAAGGTGTTGACCCATTCGTCGTTGACCGTTCGACAGCGCCTTGACGACTTCCTCGGTCGGGCCACTCGCGACCGCGCGCTCCGCATCGCGACGCGTGATCGAACCCCCGGGGCCTGAACCGCGGACCGTCGACGCTTCGACGCCACCGTCAGTAAGGATCCTACGAACGACGGGTGAGAGTACGACGCCGTTTGGTCCGTCACCAACCGGAGTGGCGCTCGCGGCCACCGCGGACGGGGCCACTGCAGCTGGCTCTGGTGTCGAGCCAACGCTCGGCGACGGCGCACTTCCCGCCACGGCATTCTCGTCAATGACCGCGACGCGTGCGCCGGTCTCGACCGTGTCGCCTTCTTCAGCCAATATCTGCACCAAGACCCCAGCCGCTGGCGAAGGCATCTCGGAGTCGACCTTGTCGGTCGACACCTCGAACAACGGTTCGTCACGTGCGACCGCGTCACCAACCTTCTTGAACCACTGAGTGATGATTCCTTCGGTGACCGATTCACCTAGCGACGGGAGCGTGACATCAACCAACGTGAAGACCTCGACCAGCCAGTGCCAACAATGTCTCTCCGAATGTCTCTGACAACGAGGGGTGCGGTTGGATCAGCGCGGCCGCTTCTTCCGCGGTGGCCTCCCAGTTGACGGCGAAGTACCCTGCCCCCAGTTGCTCGGTGACCCATGGTCCGGCCATGTGCACACCAAGGATCTGCCCAGCAGTGCCGTCCGCGCGCTTCTCGGCGATAATCTTCACGACGCCGTCGGTATCACCGATGATCTGCGCTCGACTGTTGCCACCGAAGGGATCCTTCTTCACGACAACCTCGTACCCCTTCTCCTTGGCGCCAGCCTCGGTGAGGCCGCAGAATGCGACTTCGGGATTGGAGTAGATCGCCCAGGGCACGCGGTCGTAGTCCACGGGAACGACCGGCTCGCCCAGAATGGTCTTGATGGCAACGATCGCCTCGGCAAAGCCCACGTGGGCCAACTGGGGCGTGCCCGCGACCACGTCGCCCACCGCGAACACGTTCGCGTTGGCGGTGCGCTGGTAGCCATCAGCAACGACGAAACCTCGCTCGTCAAGTTCAACGCCGGTACCATCGCCGAGAAGACCTTCACTTCGAGGTCGACGTCCGACCGAGATGACCAC
>JABBNY010000149.1 GCA_019352095.1 Acidobacteriota bacterium | reverse complement strand
GATGACCAGGTTGGCCGCCGGCTGACCACCGACCGCTGACGCCGCGTTCACTGCCGAGGCTTCAGCGGCGAGGTCGTGCGCGCGCGCCGCCGCGGCCCCGGCCGCAATCTCGTAGGTGATGATCTCGCTCTTGAGCTTCGAGGTCACGACCGCGAGCGTCGTGCGGGTGGTCTCCTCGTTGCGCACGTTCTGAGCGAGCAGGTTCTGCATGTTGACGGTCTCGCGTTGGACTTTGACTCGTTGGTTCGCCACGTCGGCGAGGGTGGTGTCGAGAGATTTCTTCTCGGACCGCAAGGAGTTCTCGAGACTGTTGAGATCACCGATGACCTGTTTTTGATAGACCGAGCGCGCATCGTAGGTCGTCACCTTCTGATTGAAGAGCGACAGGATCTGGGCCTCTGAGGCGCCGTCTACGTAGGCGCGTACGACGGCTGTTGCGAGCTGACCGGAGGTGACCTTGATCGCGGCGCGCTTCACCACTTCCTTGGCCTGAAGTTTGATGAGGTCCGTATTCAGGTTGGCCAGGTTCACTTTCGCCGCGTCGTAGGCGTTTGCGGTGATCTCACTGGTCTTTTCTTGCTGGGAGAGAGTGGCCGAGAGCTGAGCGATTTCGGCCTGGGTCTGAGCGATGGTTTGGCCCTGAGCGCTCACCGGCACGACGAGACCAGCGAGGACGGCAGCTATTGCAATGAGGGGAGTTGATCGAGTCGTGCCCCGACGACGCACGCGAATCATGATTTAAGCCTAGTGAACTGCGATGACAAAACGGTTAGTTCCGCAGAGACTTAAGATTGCGTTACGGTTACAACGCGACAACTGCACGTGGGGGCGTAGCCCAATTGGCAGAGGCAGGGCGCTTAAACCGCCTCCAGTGAGGGTTCGAGTCCCTTCGCCCCTACGCAGTGTCAGCGGGGTCCAATTCTTTAGTAGCGTTGCCCCCGTGGCTAAAAGCGCAGCAGGCAAATGGGTAAGCAGGGTCGGATCGTCGGGGGGCGGCAAGGCCTACAAGAAGACGCGTCCGAGTAATTACTACGGCATTCTTATTGTGATCGTCGTGTTGGGACTGGTCGCGACGGTCTTCGCGCGTTACGAGTACCAGCACCCCGCGGCGGCCGTCAAGGGCACGCCGCCGACGGTCGGTACGACGTGGTATGCGGGACTTTCCGTTGAAGTATGCGGAAAACAACTGCCAAGTCTCGTCGCTGACCCCACATTCAAGGGTGGACTCACCATTCAGGCGAACAACGTGATCAAGATCAGCCCCGTTTCGGCAGCTGACGCGGGCAACAACGCGACGTTGGCGCAATTCGCCAACGAGTACCCGGGAATGATCGCCAGTTCGAGCGAATTGGCGATTCCGACCAAGGGTGCTCAGACCAGCGGCGTCGTCACGTATCGCAACGGCGACGCCTGCCCATCGACCTCTAAGTACAAGGGCCAGACCGGAAAGGTCAGCTACGCCTACTGGACGTCCTTCGGTCAGACTAAGCCTACGATCACCACCAATCCAGGGTCGATCAAGTTCTCTCAAGAACTTCGCGTGACGATGGCCTTCGACCCGGCTGGCGTGACGCCAATGGTCCCGAGCCAGACCACGGCCAACGCCATGGTCCAAGCCGTCGCGGTAGCGGCGTCGAGCAACGGATCCACGACGACCACGAGCGCGCCGAGCACCACCACGAGCGTACCGACCAGTTCGCCCACCACCACGGCGCCCACCACCACGACGACCGCTAAGGGCTGATATTGAAGTCGATCATCCTGGTCGGCGGGGAAGGGACGCGGCTTCGACCGCTCACGTACTCGACTCCAAAACAGATGCTGCCGTTGGTGGGCACACCCATGATCGAGTGCGTCATCGAGGCGCTGGCTCGACACGGCGTCACCGATGCCGTGTTGTCACTTGGTTACCTGCCCGATCACTTCATTGAGGCGTACCCGAGCGGGGTGATCGGAGGTGTCAACATCTCCTACGCGGTCGAGCCCGAGCCACTTGACACGTCAGGGGCCATTCGATTCGCCGCAGAGTACACGAACATCGATGACACCTTCGTCGTGGTGAATGGCGACGTGCTGACGGACCTCAACGTCACGAAATTGATCCAATTCCATCGTCGCCACGGTGCCCAGGCCACCATTGCCTTGCACCCGGTTGAAGACCCTTCGCGCTTCGGTGTCGTACCGACGACGCCCGAGGGCCGAGTTATCGCGTTCGTGGAGAAGCCACCGGTCGGTGAAGCGCCAACCAATCTGATCAACGCTGGCACTTACATTCTCGAACCGAGCGTGCTCGATCACATTGCACCGACGGGCCGGGTGAGTGTGGAGCGCGACACGTTCCCCAGACTCGCCGCGGCGGGCACGTTGTTCGCAATGGCCGACGAAGGGTACTGGATCGATACGGGGACCCCGCAGGCCTTTCTTCGAGCGAACGTCGATCTGTTGTGGGGGCGCTACGAAAGCCGGATGATCGAGAACGTCGTGAAGGGTGTCTGGCGACACACCTCGAGCGAGGTCGCAGCGAGCGCTTCATTATCCAATGTGGTGATCGATCGCGACTGTGTCGTGGGCGTTGACGTCGTGCTCGAGAACGTGGTGCTGTTACCAGGTTCAGTGATCGAATCCGGGGCCGAAGTGCGTTCCTCGATCATCGGCGAACGAGCCGTGGTCGGTGCATCGTCAATCCTCGGTGCGACGTGTGTGGTGGGCACCGATGTCCGCGTGGCGCCCCGGTCGCGCTTGTCAGGCGACATTCGACTCGGAGAGTCGCAATCAGCGAAAGAGATCCTCGTTCACGGACCTCACGACATCGTCACCAATTGAGCCCTCGCCGAAGTACGTCTCATCGAGACCACGCACGAGTGCGAACGGTGTGCCTTCAGCTTTGCCCAGGACGAGATTCGCGGCACCCGCTATCTCATCGACGAGGGCGACCTCGGTGACTTCGAGGACACGGCCGTTCGCGTCACTCGAACCTCGAAGGTCCAGGATCGGCTTGATGCCCGCTGAGCCGAGGGCGACGTCGGTCACGCCGCGCCGCCACACCCGCCCAAAGGTGTCGGTGATGATCACGGCGACGTCAACGCCACATCGGCGCTTCAACTCACCTCGTAGGCGGCGTGCTGAGCGATCGGGGTCCTTGGGCAAGAGCACGGCAGTGCCCGTGTCGGTGTTGGAGAGGTCGATACCCGCGTTGGCGTTGATGAAGCCGTGCTCGGTTTCGGTGATACGAAGCGTCCCACGTCGACGAAGGACACGTTTGGACTCACGCTCGATGAGTGCTTCTTTGTGTTCGTCGGTCCCGTCAAAGTCAACGACTCGCCCCTCGGATTTTGAGACGACTTTGCTCGTGACGACGACCAGGTCATGGTCGAGCAGTTCGAGCGACGACGCGTCAATTCCCGCCAAGAGCAGTGTCACCAGGTCGTCGCCCGCGCGTACTGCGCCGATGCCGTGAAGGGGTATGACGCGAAGTTCGTTCACGCGAGCACCACCTGGGCAAGGCGACGAGCGTGATCGGGGTTGGCCATGACGGTGGTGGTCACGTGAACCTTCATACCACGAGACTCGATCTGGGCCGCTAACTCCCGATCAGCCTCATCGATGACCAACGTCCCGGCGAGACCTTGATAGAAGTCGGCGACGCCCACGCTGGTCGCGCTGTGACCCAATTCGCGCATCAGTCGGTCCGCAGGTCCCTTGAGGGCGGCACCGTTGATGATCGGTGACACCGCCACCACGTCGTCACGGCGACTCGCGAGGAGTTCTCGCACGTCGCCCACTTGGAGGATCGGATCAATGGAGATGAGAGGGTTGGAGGGCGCGATGATGATGCGACTGCTCGCTTCGAGCGCCGAACGTACCTCGTGAGTTGGTGTGCTGGTCTTTGCTCCTTGGACCGTGATGGCGTGCACCACCACGTCGTGGTGGTGTTGGACGAAATACTCCTGAAAGCCGAGTGGGCCGATCTCGGTGTCGAACGTCGTGGCAATCGTGTCATTAGTAACGGGCAGGAGACGCGTGAGCACACCCCAGTGCTCACAGAGTTCGCGCGTGACCTCGGTCTTGGTCGCACCCTCGTTGATCCGTTGGGTCCGGTAGAGGTGCGTAGCGAGGTCCCGGTCACCCAGGGCGAACCATGCGGCTCCTCCCAAGTGTCTGAGCTCTTGCATCACGCGCCACGTCTCGCCCGCGAGGCCCCATCCCAGTTCGTCGTTGTTGAGGCCTGCCAGGGTGTAGCTGATGGTGTCGAGGTCGGGGCAGATCGTGAGACCGTGCAGCAGCACATCGTCGCCCACGTTCACCACTGCCGTGATATCTCGAGGGTCCATGACGAGATTGAGCGAACGAATGAGTCGCGCGGCACCGACGCCGCCACTGAGAACCGTTATCACCCCCAGAACTTTAGGGGCGCTTGGATAACATCGATTGTCGTGAGCACAACTTCGTCAGTACCCGGTTGGCCGGGCGACCCGTCGTTCGTCGTCTTTCGCCTCAATGAGGGCATGGTGGACGTCATTGACGCCGCTGGCCCGCTCGATGAGGTCAGGCGATGGGCGTCGGTGTCGAAAATGGCGGTCTCACTCGCCTTCGCCGTTGAAGTGGACTGGGGATTGCACCAGGTGAGCGAGCGTCTCGGTCCGCGTGGTGCGACCCTGGCTAATCTGCTCTCGCACAGCAGCGGTCTGGGTTTAGAGCCAGACGACCCCACGGTCGAGGTAGCGACCAAACGGATCTACTCGAACTACGGCATTGACTTGGCGGTAGCGGCGATCGTGGAGGACGGCGACGCAGGTTCGTGGCTCGATGACCGCCTCTTCAGCCCGCTCGGCATGTCCTCGACACGTCTCGACGGGCGCCCCTCGTCTGGTGTCATTGGTTCGACGACTGACATGCAGATACTCGCTGAGGCGTGGCTTCGACCAGACGCCGTCTCTCGAGACACGCGAGATCGCTTCATCGTCCCCTACGCCCCCCACCTGGCGGGCATAGTGCCGGGATTTGGAAGGTTCTCGCCTTGCCCCTGGGGTCTGGGGCCAGAAATTCGAGGCGACAAGTCACACTGGATGGGCGACTGGCCACCTGAGAGTTTCGGTCACTTCGGCAAAAGCGGTTCGCTCATGCTACTCAACGTTGATGAGGGCATTGGTGTGGTCGCTACCAGCACTGAGGACTTCGGAGCGTGGGCGATTGCCCTGTGGCCCGAGTGGACCAGTGCCATGCGTCGATTGGCCCTTGCTTCGTGAATGCGTTGCCACCGGTGCGGGTCGGCCTCGACCTCGATGGGTCCTTGGAGTCGCTCGATAACACCATGACCGACCTCGCCGACGCGCTCAGCAATACCGGTGAATGTCAACTCGTGCGTTTTCGCACCCAGAGCGCGGTGAAGTCGCGTGACGAGCGTCGCATCCCATTTCGTCCGTTATGGGCTCCATTGTGGCGTCGAAGTCTCGGACCGGCAATCGACTTGAGGCTGCCACCATTGGACGTGGTGCACGTCGCGGGACTGGCGACGCCACCCACCACGAAGGTGCCCCTGATCATCTCGGTTGACGACCTTCGACCATTGCGCGGCGAATCGCGCGAGCATCAGCGCATCAACCAATTGCGACGGGCGGTCGCGCGAGGCGCGGTGCTGGTCGCGTCGAGTCGTTCGGCCAGTCACGAGGTGCAGCGTGAAGTGGGATTGCAGCGAAGCCAGGTGGTGGTCGTTCCTCCCGCGGTGCCGTTGGTCGACGCGACGCTCGACGGCGCTGATCTCGTGGTGAACATCACCGGGCTCGACGAGCGGTTTCTCGCGCTGGCGCCACGACTCCTGGAATTCGTCAACCATCACGGTGCGCGGGTCGTGGCGGTGACGAGTAGCGCGGTGGGCCAACGTATTCGAGCCAGCGGACTACCCGTGAAGGTTTTGGCCCGTCGCGATGCCCGCCTTGCCCTGGGCCAAGCCCGAGTGGTCCTGCACATGTCAGACGGCGCGAGGTTCCCGTCGTTCGCTATCGCGGCTCTGGGTGCGGGCGTGCCCACCATTGCACTGGCTACCAGTATCAATCGTGAGCTCTTGGGTGGGGCCGCTGCGCTTGCGCTGGAGGACGAAGAAGTGCTCAGCACGTTGCCCGACGTATGGTCGAGCGCTGCGCGTCGTTCGATCATGGTGGCCGCGGGCCGTGCCCGCGCGGTCGATTTCGCACCGTCCACTGCGGCCAGGGCGTACCTCACGCTCTATCGCGATGTCGTGCGAGGCTAGGAACGTGCAGCGGACCATCGCAATCAGTGTCGACCAGTTATACCGGCCACAACCGGGCGGCATTGCCACCTACGTGCGCGGCTTGATTCGCGGACTGGCCGCGCTCGACGCGGACCTGGACTTGGTTGCCCTGACCCCGAGCGGTCCGGTACCCGGTGAGCTGTCGTCGCTGGTACTTCGCCGACATTCGACACGAGTGCCGCTGGGCGTGCTCAGTCGGCTGTGGCCCTACTGGTCGCTCGGCGTGCCACGCTCGAGTGCGGTGGTACACGCGACGTCGATGGCGGGCCCTTATGACGGTGGTGCGAACGCCGTGCACTCGATCGCCATGCACGACCTGTTGTGGCGTGACGAACCTGCGGCGTCGACGCCGGCGGGCATTCGCTTCCACGAAGCTCGACTCGAGCGCATCACGCGCGACCGGGCGCTACGGGTCTTCACCACGTCGCCGGGACTCGGAGAACGTCTCGTAGAGCTTGGTATCTCGAGTGATCGAATCCATC
>JABBNY010000148.1 GCA_019352095.1 Acidobacteriota bacterium | reverse complement strand
ATGGGGCCTCGCGAGCAATGGCCCCTCGGTCTTTGCAACGTCCAAGCCGCCAACCACGGACGTCAGTGCCGCGACGCTGCTCACGACGCCGCCTGCCATTAGCTATAAGTGAGCCAGCCCACCATTCGCGTGGTCGGGCTCGGTCCCGGTGAACGCGAGCTGGCGACACTTCGCACACTGAACCTGATTCGAGACGCCGCCCAGGTGCGTCTGCGCACTCGAGTGCATCCGGGCGCGCGCGACATGCTCGATGTGATCAGTTACGACCAGTGGTACGAAGAGGCGGAGTCCTTCGACCAGTTGTACCAGAGCATCGTCGAGGACCTCGTGTCGCTGGCCCTCGCGAGCGACGACGAGGTGCTCTACGTGGTGCCCGGTTCGCCCAACGTCGCCGAACGTACTGTCGAACTGCTGCTGGAGCGCGCTGACGTACGGGTGATCTGCGAGCCCGCGATGTCGGTCGTCGACGTCGTGTGCGCCCGTCTCGGTCGAGACCCGATGGCCGTGGGACTTCGCATTATCGACGCGCTCGCGTCGATAGAGCCATTTCGTGGACCAGGACCGCTGTTGGTGCTCCAGACGTACTCACCGCAGGTTCTCGCCAGCGTGGCTGACCGGTTGGCCCGCGACACCGTCGTGACGGTGTTGCACCACGTGGGACTCGACGATGAAGTAGTGGTGTCGCTCGACGCCCACGATCTCCCGTCGTTCTCGCAAGCCGATCACCTGACGTCGCTGTGGATCGAGGGCTTTCGAGGCGCGGGTGAGGCCAGCGAGGATCTCGTGAGCTTCATGCGACAACTGCGCGCGCAGTGCCCCTGGGACCAGGAACAGACGCACGCATCGTTGACACGTCACTTGCTGGAGGAGGCGTACGAAGCGCTCGACGCGCTCGAGAACATGGTGCGTCTGGAGGAGCGCGGTGAACTGAGCGATGAGTCCATTGCCCACGTCGAAGAAGAACTCGGAGATTTGTTGTTCCAGATCGTGTTTCACGCGGAGCTCGGCGACGAAGAGGGTCGATTCAATTTCGCCACCATCGCCGATGCGGTGCGTGACAAGTTGACGTTTCGTCACCCGCACGTCTTTGGCGATGTCAGCGTGCGTGACGCCGACGAAGTGGCGTCACGCTGGGAGGTACTGAAGAAGCAAGAGAAGGGCCGAGAGAGCGTCACTGACGGCATCGCCTGGCAACTCCCGTCGCTGTCGCTCTACGCGAAACTCCTCGCCAAGGCGCATCAGGTGGACTGGCCCGCGTCGTCGAGCGGCGAGGCGCGCACACGCGCGCGAGCGGCGTTGGATCGATTGGATCACCAACATGAGAACGATGACGTCTACAGTCCTTCGAGCGATGACGTCATGGCGTGGGGTGATGTGCTGACGTCGTTGATCGACGCCGCACAATCATCGGGTGTTGATCTTGAAGGCATCGTGCGCGAACGCGCTCGACAACTTCGTGACGAGATACGCGCGCGCGAGTCGCGCGCCCAAGGAGGATCGTTCTCAGCGGAGTAGCCTTGGTCGCGAGACCAAGAGGAGAAACACCGTGAGCGCGATTGAAGTTGTTCTAGGCCGTCAGATTTTGGATTCCCGTGGTAACCCCACCGTCGAGGCGGAAGTGCACCTTGAATCGGGGGCGTACGGACGAGCGGTGTCTCCGTCAGGGGCGTCAACGGGAATTCACGAAGCGGTCGAGTTGCGAGACGGCGGAACCGAATGGGGTGGTAAGGGTGTTCGCACGGCCGTCCAGTACGTGAACACCGAGATCTGTGACGCGCTCGAGGGTTATGACGCGCACGACCAGCGTTCACTCGATTTCGCGATGATCGACCTTGATGGCACCGACAACAAGGGTCGCCTGGGTGCGAACGCAATTCTCGCTGTGTCCTTGGCCGCCGCCAAGGCTGCGGCAATGGAGAGTGAACTGCCGCTCTTTCAATATATTGGTGGCGTCAACGCGCACGTCCTGCCCGTTCCAATGATGAACGTGGTCAATGGCGGTGTGCACGCGAAGAACTCAATCGACTTTCAAGAGTTCATGGTCATGCCCATCGGCGCGTCGTCGTTCTCTGAGGCGCTGCAGTGGGGTACGGAGACCTATCACGCGTTGAAGAATGTTCTCGCCAAGCGCAACCTTTCGACCGCCGTGGGTGACGAGGGTGGCTTCGCGCCGGACCTGCCCGACAACGAGACCGCCGTCAAGGTTCTGGTCGAGGCGATCGAGTCAACGGGCCGCACGCCCGGCCGGGACGTGGCGATCGCCCTCGATCCCGCCGCGAGCGAGATTTTCCGTGACGGCGCGTATCATCTCGACGGCGAAGGTCGTGTCCTCACGAGTCTTGAGATGGTCGACTATTGGGTTGACTTGTGCGGGCGTTACCCCATTGTGTCGCTCGAGGACGGGATGGCTGAAGAGGACTGGGACGGGTGGGCCGCGCTCACGAGCAAACTCGGCAAGAAGCTCCAACTCGTGGGTGACGATATTTTCGTGACGAACTCGACTCTCTTGAACAAGGGCATCGATCGTGGTGTCGCCAATTCAATCCTCGTGAAGTTGAACCAGATCGGCACACTCACCGAAACCCTCGACACCATGCGTCTGGCGACCATTCATCAGTACAGCACGGTGATTTCTCACCGATCGGGTGAGACCGAGGACGTGACAATCGCCGACTTGGCAGTGGCGACGAACGCCGGTCAGATAAAAACTGGCGCGCCAGCACGTTCTGACCGGGTTGCGAAGTACAATCAACTCCTGAGACTTGAGGAACAACTCGGGGATCAGGCTCGTTTTCTAGGTGCATCGTCTTTGTCGGGAGCGGCTGGTGTCAGTTACTCATAGCGTCGCAACGCGGAACCGAAACCATTGGATGCTCCCAATGGCTGTGGTCACTGCGCTCGCAATGCTGGTCGTGTGGTTCCCGTTCAATGCGCTGTGGCGTCAACAGAGTGCACTCGACTCGACCGCCGCTCAAATCGCCGCGATCAAGGCTCAGGACCACTCGCTCAGTGCCCAGGCGAAGGCTGTGTCGACGAAGGCCCAGGCGATTCTGATGGCTCGAGAGCAATACCAACTCGTCTCACCAGGCCAGAGTCTCATCCAGGTACTACCGGGGAGCGGCGGTTACGTGAGCGCGAACGCTGGTGATCCGGGCTTCCAGCCTTTGGCTGCACCAGTATCGAACGCGCCGAGCGCTGAACAATCGGCACCGGTCGTGACGCATCATGCGACGAATGGTTTCTTCGCGCGACTGCTGCACACGCTTGAGTTCTGGCATTGAGTACGTTTCGCGACGCGTCACCTGCTGATCTCGCCACCGTTGAAGAATTGCTCGGCCGAACCCTCGCTGGACGCTGCGCGGTGGTTGTGCGACGAGTCGATGGCCGGCCCGTGGTGATTGAGAATGAACCCCACCTGCGTGACGGGACCCCGATGCCAACCCTCTATTGGCTCGTGGACCGCGAGTTGCACGAGGCCGTGAGTCGCCTCGAGAGCGAAGGTGGCGTGCACCGTTTCGAGTTGATGGTGGACGAAGTCGAACTGCAGCGCACGCATGATCAATACGCCCTTCGACGTCGTGAAGCAACGGTACGCCACGATCTCACTCACGCCTCGGGAGGCGTTGGTGGCACGCGGGTTGGCGTTAAGTGCCTCCACGCCCATTTGGCGAACTACCTGGTCAACGGTAATGATCCCGTCGGCGAACTCGTTGCGCACGCCGTTGAGGTCCCGCTGTTGACAATCGAGGACGTGCGTGACTGACGCGGTAGCCGCACTTGACTGCGGCAGTAATTCAACGCGCCTGCTCGTCGCGACCGCACCCGGTCGCACGGTGTGTCGTGAGATGCGGATCACTCGGCTCAGCCAGGGTGTTGACGCGTCACAGACCCTCGTGCCTGAAGCGCTCGATCGCACGTACGCGACGCTGGGAGAATTTCGCAGCGTGATGGACGTCCACGGTGTCGAGCGGGGACTGCTTGTCGCCACCTCGGCGGTGCGCGACGCGAAGAATGGCGAGCAGTTCATCAACAAAGCGCGTGAGATCGTTGGCGTGGACGCCAGGATCTTGAGTGGCGCCGAAGAGGCGAACTTCTCGTACGCGGGTGCGACGGCAGACCTGACCCTTGACGAACGCCCCGTGCTCGTTCTTGACATCGGTGGCGGGTCGACCGAACTCGCCGTGGTCATTGATGGTGTGATGCGAAGTTATTCAATGCAGTTGGGTTGTGTCCGCGTGACTGAGCGAGCTCTGGGCATCGGTGTCGTGGATCGAGACGCCGACGCACGAACGCGCGACATGGTGCGTGGCGAACTTGACAAAGCATGGCACGCGGTGCCCGAGTTCGCGACGCTGACGGGTCGGGTTCGCCTCATCGGCCTCGCGGGGACGGTGGCGACGCTGGCCCAAATGGACGCCGGCATCGTCGACTACGACCGCGACGTGGTCCACCACCGGGTGCTCTCGCGTCTGAGCGTACGACACTGGCGCGACGTGCTGGCCGCCCAGACCCCCGCCCAACGGTTGACCCAGCCAGGCATGGTTGCGGGCCGTGAAGACGTGTTGCCCGCTGGCTTGTATGTCCTGGACGCGGTCATGGAACGATTGGGTGTCGAAGAGCTGCTCAGTTCGGAAAATGACATTCTCGATGGCATCGCCCTGTCACTCTTTGGTGCCTAATGTGCGCGCGGTGACGCTACCTGACACTATGGAGGGGTGAGGTCCTTCCCATGGTGACAACGCGAAGTTCGATCTATTCGCCAATATCGCTGCACGGACGGCGTGTGTTGCTTCGCACCATGACCGAACAGGACTACGCCGGATGGCTGGCGGTTCGAGAGCGATGTCATCACTGGCTCTTGAAATGGGAGCCGCGCTCGGCGTACGCGTCACACATGGCCGAAGATCAGCGGAGTTTCGTGAGCCGATGCGCCATCAGGGAGCGTGAGCGCCAAATGGGCACGGGTTTCGGGTTCGGGATCTTCTTCGCGGGTCGTTTCGTGGGTGAGATCACGCTCTCGTCGATCCAGCGCGGACCCCTGCAATCTGCGTACATCGGGTATTGGATCGATGAGGCGGTCGCGGGCCAGGGGCTCATGCCTGAAGCAGTCGTGACCATGCTGCATTACGCGTTCGAGTCACTTCGACTGCACCGCATTGAGATCAACATTATCCCTCGCAACAAGCCGTCTCGACGAGTCGTTGAGAAGCTTGGGCTTCGTTTCGAGGGAGTGGCCGAGCGGTATCTCGAGATCGACGGTGCCTGGGAGGACCACGCGCGTTACGCCATCACCGCCGAGGAGTGGAACGACCGAGCTCCCGAGTTGGTCGCCAACTGGCTGCTACCCAAGAACGATTAGATCGCCTCGTAGCGCCGACCGCGCAGTTCCGTGAGAGAAGCGGTGCGTAGGGTGCCGCCCAGTTGTTCGGCGATTGTGAGGCCCGCCAGGGCTCCGTCACGAGGCAGCACCAGCAGTGCGTTCGCATCACTGCTCGCGACCACGAGTCCCTGTACACGCGCCTCTCGTGCAGCGCGAGCAATCGCGTCGCGGTCGACGTCGCTCGGGAACTCGACGACCGGGTTCTCGTAGCTCGTCGTTCGAAGCCCGCGAAGGTCGCGTAACATTGCGACCGATACACGGCTCACCTTCACTGACGATCCGCTGACGTCGTCCCATTCCACGGGCACTGGATGTACGCCGAGGCCGAGCTCTTCGGCGAGAAAGAAGATCTCGGCGTCATAGGCGAAACCGTCGATCATGCCGAGAAGCGCGAGCACGCGAGCCGGTCCACGCTGGAAACCCTTACAGCCGCACTGCGTGTCGCGAACGTGGGTCTTGGCGTAATGGCGGACCAACTGATGAAAGACACCGCCCGCGATGGTGCGAAGGGCGGATTCATAGCTGATTCGACCATTGCTCGTGCGCGATCCCGGAGCGAGGGGACTCGCGTCCAGCGCGCTCACGATCTCTGGGAAGTGCACGGGATCGATGGCCATATCCGCGTCGGCGACGATGACGTTGGTACCGCGCGCCAAGGCTATGCCGAGACGAACTGCGGCACCTTTTCCGAGGTTCTGCGGCTGCTGGACGAAGAGCGTCTCGGGCAGATGGCCGTACACCTCATGGGCTACGCGAAGTGTGTTGTCATCGGACCCGTCGTCGATGACGATGACTTCGGTCCTGGTCATGTCGAGCTGGTCCTGGGCACGACGAAACCGCTCAAAACCGTTCGCTAAGCGCGCGGACTCGTTGTAGGCGGGAATGACAATGGAGAGGTCGATACTCAAGATTGTCACCTACGGTCGGGCCGCACCAATGAGTCCGAAAGTGAAGATCGGTGCGAGACTGACGTTGGTTCCCGAGTGAGCGGCGGCGATGATGGTGCTGGTGCCCCAAGGGCCACTGCCCGCATACATCACCACGTGGTCCACCTGATGGTCGCCGTCAAGGTTGTAGTAGTAGAGCAGATCACCGGGTTGGAGTTGCTTCAAAGAGATGTGGCGTAGGTCGGCCCACTGCGTCTCGGTGGTACGTGGGATGGTGAAGCCAGCTTTGGCCCACGCCCACTGGGTGAGTCCCGAGCAGTCAAATCCAACCCCCGGTGTCTCGCCGCCCCATACGTATGGCACGCCTATCTGGGATTTCGCCCACTTCAGCGCGTTGAGACCCTGCGCCGAACCGGCAGCGGTGCCCGTGATGACCGGGGGTGTGGCTGCTTGAATGGCGGCGATGACCAGGTTGGCCGCTGGTTGACCACCGACCGCAGATGCGGCGTTCACCGCCGAGGCTTCG
>JABBNY010000147.1 GCA_019352095.1 Acidobacteriota bacterium | reverse complement strand
CTGGTAGTCACGCGGTGGTCCCGTCGGGGGTGTGGTGGTGGCGAGTGCCAAGGTGTCGGGGGCGACGTTCGCGCCCGAGGCGCCGCGCCTTATCAAGACCTTCAGTCTGATCCTGGACGAGCGGCCCGCGTTCGACGCCTTCGTGATCAATGCCCCCATTGGCTATCCGAGCGGCGTCGACCTCGGATTTCGCACCTGCGACCTTGAGGCCAGAGAACTACTGGGTTCGCGCGGTAACGTGATCACCGCGGTCCCGGGTCGCCGGGTCTTTGAGATGAGCGACATGTCCGTCGAGGGTCTCGACGCCGTCACGCAGGTATTGATGCCGCGATACCGTGACGTGGCCAACGAGATGTCGCCCTTTCGTCAGCGCCAGGTCTACGAGGGTAGGCCCGAACTCAGCTTCTTGCAGCTCAACGGTGGCGTCCCCATGAGACATCAGAGGTTTCGCGCAGCGGGTCAAGAGGAGCGACGTGAATTGCTCACTTCGAAACTCAACGGAATCGAGCGATTACTCGATTTCGAGATCGAGAACGTGCGACCTCATCAACTCATCGATGCCGCAGTCCTGGTGTGGTCGGCGCGACGCGCCGCCACCCAATCGGCCCGTCGCCTCCCTTTCGAGCCTGAGTGGGACTCCGAGGGACTGCGCATGGAGTTCGTGATGTAGTCAGTGGGCGTTGGGCCAGGAGTGCCAATGCGCGAGCAAGACCGGGCCGAGGAGGATTGCCACGATGGTGCCAGCCGCGAGGTAGACGCCGTAGGGGATGGGTTCATCGCGCGTGCGCTTCTTGGCCGCAATCAAACTCAGCCCCACGACCGCACCGATCAGATTCGACGCGAAGAAGCCAATGAATACGACGCCGACCCCGAGCCAGCCCAGTGCGAGACCGAGTACCAGCGAGAGCCGCACGTCACCGAAACCAAGTGACCGCGGACTGAAGAAGTTCAGGGCGAAAAACAGTGCGAACCACGACACTGCGCAGATGGCGGCTACTGCGAGCCGGTGCCACTGCCCGTAGTGGACGGCGCAGACGAGGAGCCAACCCGCCACCGCGAACAACGTGGGGTAGACGATTGAACGGGGCAACAGGAGTTGCTCCAGGTCGATCAGCGCCAGTGACACGAGCGCCGCGACCAGGATCAAGTAGGCCACGAGGTCGAGGTGAGCGCCCACGCGCCAGGCGGTGAGACCGAAGAGTATCCCGGTCGAGAGTTCGACCAGCGGATAACGCACCGAGATGGGGGAGTGGCAGTGGCGACAGCGTCCGTGCAAGAGGACCCAGGAGATCACGGGGATGTTGTCGCGCTCGGCGATGGCGTGGTGGCAGTTCGGACACGCCGACCGGGGGCGAACGATTGACAGGTGACGCGGGACACGGTAGATGATCACGTTCGAGAACGAACCAACGGCCAGGCCCAAAATGGCGCAGTAGATCAGGAGCAGGGTCACGACGGCTCGCGTGAGGAGATGGCGCTCGGCATCCCCCAACCCTAATGAGGGGCGCGGCACTCGCGCGGCACGGAACGGGGCGGGGGTCAGGTCATTTCCACCATTCTTCGCAGTGCCGTCATTATGCTGGGTCTAATTACACCGACGTAACTCGAGTGGCCCTCGACCCAACAGCGAAGTGGAGTATCACGTGGCACATTCAATCAATCGGCGGTATCGCTACGGTGCGAGTTTCGTGGACGCGGAGTCAGGAGTGCGTTTCGAGGGTCACCACCCGGCCGAACGACCCGACCTGTGGAGGATGTACCTCGACGGGGCGGAGGGCAAATACCGCAGTTACGGTTTCGAGGACACTCTGCGCCGCAAGGACCTCGAAGAGGGCAACGGTGTCGCCCTGTTCTTCCTCGCCTACGACACGGAGAACCGCGTCGTGGGGGGTGTGCGAGTCCACGGACCCCTGGAGACTCGTCACCAAGCCGCCATCATGGGTGAAATGGCGGCGTCGAGCGAGATCGAAGAGATCGGCGCGATCCTCGACAAGGAGATCCGCCTGGGCGCCATTGAGTTCAAGGGTGCGTGGTCCGAGGGAGAGGCCGCCCTGGGTTACCGGCTTCTCACCGTCTTCTCGCGATGCGTCGTGCACGCGCTCAATTGGCTCGGCGCCGAGTTCGCGATTGCGGCGGTGGCCGACCGTATGTTGCCCGTGGGCGAACTCACCGGGGTTATCCGCATCGGAACCACGTCAGTGGCCTTTCCCGACGATCGCTATCGCACGGTCGCCGTGTCGTACCGGCGCAACATGTCCTACGAACTCTCGAGTTCCGAGAACCAGTTGGCGCTACGTCGCGAAGCTGAACAGCTGTCACGAGGTCCCGCCAACCCTGCGGGAGCCCTCGGGGAGGATTCGTCGCAGTACCACGCGTGGAAACCCCTAGTCCTTGACGTCACCAATCGCGGTCCGCGTGAGGTCCTGCGCGTACTGCGCGAGGACCCGTCATTACAGCTCCTCGATCAGTTCGAGGAGCAGCGTGCCCAACTCGACGCCCTCGTCGGTCTCAAACCGGCCGATGTTGCGGGCGACGGCCAGCGCTGGATCTACTACCCGTGGCGTCGCGCGGTGGTTCGGCTCCTGGGTCCACGCAGTTTCGATTTGTTGCGTCTCAACCGCAACCGTAACAAGTTGACCAAGAAGGAGCAGGTCAAGCTACGCGGACTTCGAGTGGGCGTTATCGGCGCGAGTGCGGGTCACTCGATCGCTCACGTCCTGGCGATGGAGGGGATCATCGGAGAGTTGCGGGTGGCCGACTTCGACGATATCGAGTTGACCAATCTGAACCGTATCCCCGCCGGCGTGATGGATCTGGGCGTCAACAAGGCCGTCGTTCTGGCTCGTCGTATCGGTGAGATCGACCCGTATCTGTCCGTGTCGGCCTTCACCGAGGGCATCACGCCAGCGAACCTGCCGCGGTTCATCGACGGACTCGACCTCATCATCGAGGAGTGCGACTCGCTCGACATCAAGTTCCTCGTGCGCGAGGCGGCGCGGGAGAGAGGAATCGCGGTCATCATGGAGACCAGTGACCGCGGCGTCCTCGACGTCGAGCGATTTGACCTCGAGCCGCATCGACCTGTCTTTCACGGCTTGCTCGGTGACATGACCTTCGAGAAGTTGGCGGGTTTGACGACGGAGCAGAAGGGGCCATTCGTCCTGCAACTCCTGGGCGCCGCGCAAGTATCGGCCCGCGCGGCCGCGTCGGCGCTGGAACTGGGTTATACCGTCAGTGGCTGGCCCCAACTCGCGAGTGAGGTCACACTCGGAGCGGCCACGGTGGCGGCGGCGGTGCGACGGTTCGGCCTGGGCGAATTGCCCTCGGGTCGAGTTCATTTCGACGTCGAGGAGATCCTGTCAGGGATTGCGCCGGTGACGGTGGATAACTCGTTGCAGGAGTCGCTACGCACCCGACCGCCAATGGACCCGCCCACCAGCAGCCTGGACCCCATCGATCGGATCGTGGACGCGGCCCGTCGTGCGCCGTCGGGTGGCAACGTCCAGCCGTGGCGCTTCGAAGCGGATGCCGCGCAGATTCGCTTCTACCTGGTTCCCGAACGCACGTCCAAGATGGACGTGCGGCATCGGGCGAGTTACCTGTCCATCGGTGCCGCACTCTTCAATGCGCGCGTGGCGGCCGCGGCCCTGCGACTGGTCGGACGGGTGCAACTCTTCCCCGAATCTAAATCGTCGTTGCACGTCGCGACCCTGCACCTCGATGATGGAATGGACCCCGAGCTCGAACTCCTCGAGCCGTACCTCCTCAGTCGCGCGGCGAATCGTCGAATGGGCCAGGCCGCGGTGCTGGACCCCTCGCAATTGGACCAGATGACACGCGCGGTCGAAAAGGAGGGTGCGCGGTTGCGCGTGGTCTCGGACCGTGAGCGGATCGTCGCGTTGAGTGCGATGCTCGGTGACGCTGATCGGATGCGTTTCCTTATCCCCGAGATTCATCAAGAGATGATGCGCGAGGTTCGTTGGCCCGGGGTCGACTCGCTCGAGGAGGGACTCGACGTTCGCACGCTCGAGATGGATCCGGGTTCCCTGGGAATGATGCAATTGTTGGGTCGCGCCGACGTGGCGGCTGAACTGAGCGACTGGCGAGCGGGGCGTGCACTTGGCCTACGTACTCAGGCGGCGGTGAATTCAAGTTCGGGCGTGATGGTGGTCACGGTGCCGCACTCAGAACCACAGTGGTACGTGCGCGCGGGCGCGGCGATGGAGAGGCTCTGGCTGTTGGGTGAACGTTTCGGTCTCGCGATGCAGCCCGTCTCGCCGCTCTATCTCTTCGCCACCAACGACGAGGAGATGATCGAACTAGGTGGCGAGCGACGGGTCACGGAACTGAACGACCACGCCGAACGCTTTCGTGACGTCTTCAACATCGCCGACACCGAAGCCCTCGCCATGGTTTTTCGTGTCTTCCAGGCCGAGGCTCCGAGCGTGCACAGCATCCGATTGCCCCTCGAACACTCCTTGAGTCGACAATTTGACACGCCTGACGTGGAATCCGGCCTCCAGGCCTACGGAATCTGAGGTATTTTTGAGGAAGTTGGGTAAATGTTTACGTGACCGTCGCGCAGGTGGGTCCTAGTATCTGGGGATGCGAACGGGCGAATGGCTACAACGTCGCGTCGGATGCCGAAATGGTGGAGACTGTTGGTGGTCGTGCGCTCGTGAGGTGGTGGACGAATGAAATCAGGTGAAGAAACTAGGCTCGTCGTTGAGACCCTGCTCGAGGTAATTCCCGGAACTCAAATCGTCGCCATCGTCACCACCAGTGGTGAGCCGTTCGAAGGACTCGAGATGGAGCCGCTCATCGGCGCGGGGGCTCACGAAACCTTTGAACGAATGAGTCAGATGGTGATGGAGAGGCTCGCCGCGCCCGATTCCCTCGAAGACCTCGCGGTGACCATCGGCGGCGTCGAATGGGGCGTGCTCGTCAATCCCATTGAGGCGCGAGAAGGTGTCGTGGGGGGGGCGCTCATCGTGGCGCGTGAAGGGCGAGTATGGTCGACCCGAGAACGTTCACTCGGTCGCGGATTCGGTGGGCTACTGAGCCGTGTCGCGGCCCAATTCCTGCGCGAGAGCAAGTTGCTGCATCAGCAGCGTCTGGACGAACTGGTGGCGGGTGTCGCGGAGCGATTGATGTCGGCGTCGGCGTCGACTCGACAAGAGGTGCTGGACTGGACGGTGAAAGAGCTGTGCGAGTTCCTCGCCACTGACGTTGCCTTTATCCGTCGCAATGATCACGTGCGGGGTCTCTCGATCATGGAAGCCGAGTGGCCCCACCGCGTCGATGTGCCCGATCCCGATCCCCTCGGCGAAGTCCCCTTCGATTCCGACCCAGTTTTTGCGGCGATGCGTGACCTGCGTGGACCATACCTGCCGGGCGTCGACGATCCCGAGACGTACCTCGCGAACATCGACGCGTCGACGGGAGTCGACGACGTCTACGGTGCTGCCGTACCCCTGCTGATGCACGGGCAGACCTGGGGCATCCTCGGCTTCTTGCACTTCTCCAGACACACCTGGATCCAGGCGGAAATCAACGCCCTCCAAGCAGTTGCGTCAATGCTCGTGCAACTGCAGGCCCGCATCGACGCGGAGGAGCAGACGATCTTCAACGCCAATCACGATGACCTGACGGGACTGCCGAACCGCCGCGCGCTGATCCGCGAGCTAGTGCGACGCTTAGAGGCGGGTCGCGACACGGCGGTGATGATCATCGACCTCGACCGCTTCAAGGTGATGAACGACTTCTTGGGCCACGCGAGTGGGGACCGACTGTTGGTGACGATCGCCGACCGATTGCGCACCAGCATTCGCTCCAATGATTTCGCGGCTCGCCTGGGTGGCGACGAGTTCGTGTTCCTCGTGGACCAGATCACCAGCGAGATGGAGGTACTCGCGACGTCGTTCCGGCTGCTCGAGGTGATCGCGGAGCCGGTGGACATCCACGGACAGATGTTCAGTCATACCGCCAGCATCGGCATCGCCCTCGCCCCCGACACGCACGCCGACGCGGTCGAGATGCTGGGGTGGGCGGACGTCGCGCTCTACAGCGCCAAGAACCATGGACGCAATCAGGCGGTGGTCTTCGACGCGCAACTGCGCGAGGTCGCCAATGAACGCAGTGAGCTCGAGCTGAGTCTGCGCGACGCGATCGACGAAGGCGGACTGCGACTGCACTTCCAGCCCGAGGTCGACCTGCGCACGGGTCGTCTCTTGGCGCTCGAAGCGCTGGTGCGCTGGGAGCATCCGATTCGCGGCATGATTCCCGCCTCGGAGTTCATCACCGTGGCCGAGGAGACGGGACTCATCGTCAATATCGGTCGCTGGGTCTTCGCCGAGGCGTGTCGCACGATGTCGACGTGGCGGGTGACCTATCCCGCCAGCGATTTCGTCCTGCGCATCAACATGTCGCCCGCGGAGTTCTTGATGGACGACATCGTGGAGTTCGTCGAGGAGTGCCTGGTCCTCAACGGTGTGCCGGGTGAACGCGTCTGCATCGAGATCACGGAGTACACGGTGCTCGACAAGCCCGAGAAGACGGCCAAGATCCTGCGGGGCTTCCAGGCGCTCGGTGTCGAGGTGGCGCTCGACGACTTCGGTACGGGCTTCGCCTCGATGACGGAACTGAAGAATCTGCCGGTGAACGTACTCAAGCTCGACCTCAGTTTCGTCCAGGGCATCACCCACGACATCTACGACCGCGCCATCGTCGAGTCGATCATCCGACTGGGCAACGGCAGCTTGACTATGTCGGCAGCCAGTGCGCCACGCGCTAGCAGCGCG
>JABBNY010000146.1 GCA_019352095.1 Acidobacteriota bacterium | reverse complement strand
TGCAAAACCCCAACCCCAACCCTGGTTCGACGGTCCGACCGTGCTGCGCGCCCTGGAGGACTCCGAGGCCGGCTCGTGGAGTGGCGCCCACGGCGGTGCACGGCTCCCCATCCAATGGGTGCTGCGTCAACCTGGTGGGGGCCGAACCTACGCCGGTATGTTGAACGGCGCGAGCCTACGAGTGGGTGACACCGTGACGCTCCTGCCCGCCAACATCGAAACCACGATCACCGCCATCAACTCGGGCTCGGGGGCGCGTGACATCGCCTTTACCGGCCTCTCGATCGACGTGGCACTCGATGCGGAGACCGATGCGGGTCGTGGCGACCTCATCGCCACCGCACCGCTTCCGAAGGTGACCAAGGAATTCGCGGCAACCATCTGCTGGTTCGGGGAGACTCCACTTCGCGTAGGCCAACGTCTTCGCCTGAAACACACGAGCAAGGTCACCCCCGTTCGCATTAGTGCGTTGAGCGGTGTTGTCGATATCGCCACTCTGGCGATTGATGACAACACCATGCTGCAGACCAACGAAATCGGGCTGGCCACGCTCCAGAGCGGCGACGCGCTGGTCCTCGACGACTATCGAGACAATCGAGTCTCGGGGAGTTTCGTGCTCATCGACGAAGTAACCAACGCCACGGTTGCCGCGGGTATGGTCGGTCGCGCCGCGTTCCTCTAGAACTGCACCAACATCGAGATCAGCGCCACCGCCACGAGCGCGAGCAGCGTGTCGATGGAGAGTGCGAGTTTGCGACCGCGTTCGGGCGATGCGACGCCATCGTGCTTGATTACTTCGCTCACGACGCGCTCGAGTGGCAAGGTGCGCGCCTCGAGATGACCAGCGGCCAGCAGATAACAAAGAAGGCCGACGCCGATCCACGGGCGGGTCAGCGACACTGAACTGTCACCCGACAAGGACATGATGAGTCCGGTCACCGGCAACACGTGCAACAGTCTCGCAGCCCAATTGCGGCGCTCGGGGAAGCGTGCGCGCTGGAGTTCACTGGACGCACCGTTCACGATGGATTTCGCCGCCCCACGCATGACTACGAAGACTACGAGGACGCTCACCGCGGTGATGATATGGACGAGAAGGACGATGTCGTAGGCAACTGTGGTGGCAATCATCCCTCCGAGAGTAATACCTCCGCGGCACGATACGGGTCCGTAGTGCCCGCAAGCAACGAATCGACTTGACGTTCGTAGGCTTCTCCTCGCGCGAGCTCGGCAACCCTCGAACGCAACATCGCCGAAAGAACTTTGTCGAGCTCACGACGCATTCGCGTACGACGGTGCTCGTTGATGTGCCCATCTTCGAGGTACGAACGATGCTGGACAATCGCCTCCCACAGACCCTCACTACCTTCGCCCGTGCTCGCGACCGTTTCAACGATCAAGGGTCGCCACTCGTGGTGGCCCAGCTCAAGCATCTGCTCAAGGTCGCGACGAGTCTCTTTCACTCCGGGTCGGTCGGCCTTATTGATCACGAAGATGTCAGCGACTTCGAGCAGTCCGGCCTTGCTCGCCTGCATCGCATCACCCCAACCAGGATTCGTGACAACCACCGTCGTGTCGGCCGCGGAGGCGATGTCCACCTCCATCTGGCCAACCCCGACTGTCTCAACCATCGCGAAGCGAAAGTTAGCCGCGCCCAGGACGCGAATCGCGTCAGGCACCGCCAGCGACAGTCCGCCGAGGTGACCACGCGTCGCCATTGATCGTATGAACACGTGATCGTTCGTCGCGTGGTCTTGCATGCGGATCCGATCACCCAGGATCGCTCCCCCACTGAAGGGAGAACTCGGATCGATACACAACACGCCCACCTGATCAAATTCACCTTCACCGTCGAACGACCCTCGCGCGAGGGCCACGCTGATCAGTCGGTCGGTGAGTGTTGACTTGCCGGCACCAGGTGCACCCGTGAGTCCCACCACGTATGGAGCAGGTCGCGCGTAGGCCAAAGCCGCCGTGGCACCGTGAGAGGGACCGCTCGACTCCACGTACGTGAGCAACCGCGCCAGGGCCGTGCGCGAACCCTCGCGCGCGAGAGCGACCAATTGTTCCGGGTCACGAGGGATCATGCCGCGGGCTCGATAGTGGCGCCCAGCGAGCTCAAACGCCCGAGAAAGTCGTCATAACCCCGAGCGACGTGCTCGAGGCCACTCACCGTGGTCTCGCCTTCGGCGACGAGGCCCGCGAGTACCAGGGCCGCTGCGGCACGAATATCGGTGGCCCGCACCGAGGTGCCCGTCAAGTGATCAACACCACGAATCATCGCGTGATGGCCTTCGGTCGTGATACTCGCACCCAACCGCACCAGTTCGTCGACGTAGCGGAACCGTCCGACAAAGAGGTTCTCGGTGACCACCGACACCCCGTCGGCGACACTCAGCATCGTCGTGATGAGTGGCTTGTAATCAGTGGCCACGCCCGGATACGGCAGGGTCGCGACATCGCACGCCTTGACGCGCGAAGGACCACGCGCGAGCACTCCGGCTCCGCGCAGATCCAGCGATGCGCCCATGGCCTCGAGTTTTCGAAGCAGCATCACCATGTGCTCTGGTCGCGCGTCGACGACGCGTACCTCGCCTCCCGTTATGACTGCCGCCGCCAGATACGTTGCGCTGACGACGCGATCCGTGATCACCTCGTGACGCGCTGGTCTCAGTTCTTCCACTCCTTCAATGCTGAGACGTGAGGTACCCAGGCCGTCAATGCGTGCGCCCATGGCAATTAGTTGACGGCCGAGGTCTTCGACTTCAGGTTCGCGCGCGGCGTTCTCGATGACCGAGCGACCCTCGGCCAACACGCACGCCATCAAGAGATTGTCGGTAGCGGTGTGACTTGGATATTCAAGGGTGATGTGCGTGGCACGAAGTCGCGCACGCGTGCTCGAGGCGTGTATCGCCGTTCGCTCGTTTCGAAACGTCGCACCCATAGCCGTGAGACCGTCCGTGTGGAAGTTGATTGGTCGGTGTCCGAAGTCGTCACCGCCCGGCAGTGCCATGTTCGCTTCACCGCAACGTGCCAGCAATGGACCGAGGACGACAATCGACGCTCGCATTGCCTCAAAGAGGTGCGCGGGCGCTACCGGATGAATGTCCTTGGCGTCGGGTACCGTAATCGCGAGCTCGTGAGCGGTTCTTCGCTCGACCTGACAGCCCAACGATTCGAGAAGTTCGCTCATCATAGTGACGTCGGTGATGTCGGGGACGTTGGTGAGGCGATGTTCGCCCGACGCGAGCAGGCACGCGGCCATCTGTTTGAGCACCGCGTTCTTCGCTCCGAAGGCCTGCACCTTGCCCGACAAGGGACCGCTGGGCTTGATCACGACAGAACTCACTCTCCCAAGTATTGCCGCAATCCTGATTGGCCACTGGTGACCCGACGCCTTTCAGCGCCTGCGGGACTACTCTGGCTGCATGCAGCCTCCATCAAAGCCGGATCGAAATATCGCGCTCGAGATGATCAGAGTGACCGAGGCCGCCGCCATTGCGGCGGCCCGCTGGGCGGGTCGAGGCGACAAGAACGCGGCCGACGGCGCCGCCGTCGACGCGATGAGATTTGTGCTCGGCGCCATTGCGATGGACGGCGTGGTCGTCATAGGTGAAGGCGAGAAGGATGAAGCACCGATGCTCTTCAACGGCGAGCGCATCGGTGACGGGCGTCCGCCACAGGTGGACGTTGCCGTTGACCCGGTCGACGGCACCACCCTCACCGCTATGGGTCGAAACGGCGCGCTCGCGGTCATTGCGTTGTCCGAACGGGGCACGATGTTCAACCCCGGTCCGTGTGTCTACATGAAGAAGGTGGCCGTGGGACCGCGAGGTCGTGGCGCGGTGGACATCAACGCCTCGGCCACGGACAATTTGACCGAACTCTCCAAACGACTAAAGAAGCCGGTCCAGGAACTCGGTGTCGTGATCTTGGACCGCCCTCGTCACGACCTCCTCGTCCAAGAGGTCCGCGAAGCCGGAGCCCGCGTGCTGTCGATCTCCGATGGTGACGTCGCGGGAGCCATCGCCACAGGGTGGCCTGATTCAGGTGCCGACATCCTCTTCGGTATTGGCGGGACACCCGAAGGCGTCATCGCCGCCGCGGCTCTCAAGGGGCTGGGTGGGGAGATCCAGGGGGTCTTGCACGCCAGAGACGATGACGAGCGACGTCTCGCCGAGTCCTTGGGCTACGACTTCTCGCGGGTCTTGTTCACTGACGACCTCGTGGCCAGTGACAACTGCTACTTCTCGGCAACCGCGATTACTGATGGTGACTTTTTGCGCGGGGTGCGGTTCTATGACTTCGGCGCCACGACCCAGTCGCTGGTGGTGCGCTCGCGCTCGGGCACGGTACGCACCATCGAGACCTTCCATCGCCACGACAAGCTCCAAGAGTTCTCAACGGCAGGCCTGTAAGGCTCCATGGAACCAGGCGTTGCATTCGGCCCCCTTCCCCTATAAGGTCCGGCGTAGGACTCATGTCCTGAGGTAAACGTTCGCAGTAGGGGGTTGTCTATGAAGGTCCAGAATCTGCTCGCAGTCAAGGGTCGCGAGGTCGCCACCATTTCCCAAGAGCGTTCGGTTGCTGACGCGCTCGAGCTCCTGCGTGAACGCGGCATCGGAGCGCTCATCGTCACCGGGCGTTCGGCACCTTTTGCGGGGATCTTCAGTGAGCGCGACGCCGTACGCGCGCTCGCCGTGCACGGCGCCAGCGCACTCGATCAGAAGATTGCCGAGCTGATGTCTACCGAGGTCACCACCTGTGATGAGCAGACGTCAGTGACCCAGTTGATGGGACTCATGACCGAGCACCGCATTCGCCACATCCCCGTCGTCGACGGCGAGCGCCTAGTGGGCATGGTGTCGATCGGCGACGTGGTGAAGGCTCGCTTCGATGAGCTCGAACATGAGAAGAAGGATCTCCTCGATTACGTGAGCGCCCGCTAGAGCCTTACTTCGACGCGGCGCGAAGACGCAGTTCGGCGCGCTCCAGTGCGGACTCGGCCAGGTGCTGGGCCGCGTAGTCACCCGCCTCAAGACGAGAGTTCGCGACTTCCGCTTCGGCCCGTTCCTTCGCAGCTTGGGCACGGACCACGTCGATGTCACTGATGCGCTCGGCTACCCCGGCGAGCACGGTGGCGCGCGTCGCACCCTCGAGATCGTCGGGGCCCACCTGGAAGTAGCCCCCGTGCACCGCGAAGGCGAGTTCGCCCTCGCTCGTCTGGACGCGAACGATACCGGGCACAATGTCGCCGACGGTTGGAGTGTGCTGAGGCAGAATCGTGAAATCGCCGTCTGATGACCTGGCCACGAGCGCCGTGGCTTCGCCAGTCCACAACGCCGCTTCGGGCGTCACAATCTCTACCTTCATGGTCGCCACGGCTTAGCTCTTCTGCAACTCGGCGGCTTTGCGCTCGACGTCCGAGGCGCCACCGACGTTCAAGAATGCCTGCTCGGGGAACGCGTCGAGATCACCCTTGACCAAGTGCTCGAAGGACTCGATCGTCTCCTGTACCGGCACGTTGATTCCGTCGATGCCCGTGAAGATCTTGGACACGAACATCGGCTGAGAGAGGAATCGCTGGATCTTGCGCGCTCGCGACACCGTGACTCGGTCGTCCTCGGAGAGTTCGTCGAGACCGAGGATGGCGATGATGTCCTGAAGCTCCTTGTAGCGCTGGAGGATCTGCTGGACCTGACGAGCGACCGCGTAATGACGGTCACCAACGATCTCAGGCGCCAAGATGTTCGACGTCGAGGTCAGTGGGTCCACCGCGGGGTAGATACCCAGTGCGGCGATCTGTCGGCTCAACTCAGTGGTCGCGTCGAGGTGGGTGAAGGTCGTGAACGGTGCGGGGTCGGTGTAGTCGTCCGCGGGCACGTACACGGCCTGCAGCGAGGTGATCGAACGCCCGCGGGTCGAGGTGATGCGCTCTTGGAGCTCACCCATCTCGTCGGCCAGCGTCGGCTGATAACCCACGGCACTCGGCATACGCCCGAGCAGCGTCGAAACCTCGGAACCGGCCTGGACGAAGCGGAAGATGTTGTCGACGAACAAGAGCACGTCCTGGTTCTTCACGTCTCGGAAGTATTCCGCCATGGTGAGCGCCGCCAGTGCCACGCGCAGGCGCACCCCCGGCGGTTCGTCCATCTGACCGTAGACCAACGCGGTCTTCTCGATGACGCCCGATTCACGCATCTCCAAGAGCAGGTCGGTACCCTCACGTGTGCGCTCACCGACACCGGCGAACACCGACACACCTTCGTGCTGCTCGGCCACGCGGCGGATCATCTCCATGATGAGCACGGTCTTACCCACACCCGCACCACCGAAGAGTCCGATCTTGCCACCCTGTACGTAGGGCGCCAACAGGTCGATCACCTTGATACCGGTTTCGAACATCGTGGCCCGTGGCTCGAGCTGGTCGAACGCCGGAGGGTTGCGGTGAATCTCCCAGTTGTCTTCAATGCCGTCAATGTGGTCGGTGTCAAGAGGCTGACCGATCACGTTGAACACGTGCCCGAGCACGGCGTCGCCAACCGGGACGGTGATACCGCGACCCGTCTGTCGCACGACCGCGCCACGAACGAGACCGTCGGTCGGCTTCATGCACACACAACGCACGCGACCCTCACCGATCTGCTGGGCCACCTCTGCGGTGACGGTGACCGTCACGCCGTCAATAACGATGTCCACCTCGATGGCGTGGTTGATCTCGGGCAACGAGTGCGGCGGGAACTCAACGTCCACCACCGGTCCGGCGATCGCGACAACGCGCCCCGTCTCGAGAGTGGTCTTGTCAGGAGCCATGGTCATTTGCTTCTCACTTTCCCGAGCGGAGCGCTTCAGCGCCGCTCA
>JABBNY010000145.1 GCA_019352095.1 Acidobacteriota bacterium | reverse complement strand
GTGATCGAATCCATCCCGTACGCCTTGGCGCGGACGATGAGACGCATCTCGCCGCTGACCCCGCCGCGGTGGCGGCGTTCCTGGAGCGCCACGACGTGCGTGGACCATTCACCTTGTACGCGGGCACCCGCGAACCTCGAAAGAACCTTGAACGGCTCATCGAGGCGCACGCCATGGCTCGTGGCGAGCATCCCGAGCTCGGTGCGCTCGTTCTCTCAGGACCCTCAGGTTGGGGTGACGTGCCAACCGCCGACGCGGTGGTGATTGGTCACGTGGAGCGGTCCATCCTGCTCGGCCTCTATCGTGACGCGACCGTATTCGCCTACGTGCCGCGTCGCGAGGGCTGGGGGTTACCGCCCGTCGAGGCGCTGCACGCGGGCACCCGGGTTGTGGCGAGTACCACTACGCCGAGCGTACGCACCAATGAGACGGTTGTCCTCGTCGACCCGCTCGACGTCGGTGCGATTGCGCACGGTCTGGCGAGCGCGGTAGCGCTCGCGGACAACGATGTGACACGCGCCGAGAGACGTCAATCGGTGGCCCAACTGACGTGGCGTAATGCGGCGCTCGACCACATGGCGGGTTGGCAATGAAGCTCGGCTTGGACGTGTCAGCGGTCCCACCCCACGTGGCGGGTGCGGGTAGGTACATCGTTGAAATTGCTCGACGACTGCCCGGGCTCGGTCTCGACACGACGCTTGTGACGCGCCGCGATGACACGCGACGTTGGACCGAGTGGTCACCCGAGGCGCGCGTAGCTCCCCTGGTGCCCAATTCCAGGGTGTCGCGCTTGGTCTACGAGGCGTGGCGCATGGGGACCTCAGCGACTGTGCGCGGTGTTGACGTGTGGCACGCTCCGCATTACACCATGCCTCATCACAGCACGACACCAACGGTGGTCACCGTGCACGATCTCACCTTCTTCACGAACCCTGAGTGGCACGAACGCGCCAAGGTCGGGTTCTTTCGAAGCGCTATCCGTTATGCGTCGTCGCACGCGAAGGTGTTGATCTGCGTCAGCGATTTGACGGCGTCACTCCTCGATCAATTCGTCCCCGACCACGCACAGGTCGTTGTGGCACCACACGGCGTCGATCTCGAGCGCTTCTCGCCCGACGATCGAAACGACGATGCGACGCTGGCCGCGCTGGGCTTCGAGGACACCAGGTTCATCTTGTTCGTTGGCACAGTGGAGCCCCGCAAGGGTCTCGACGTGCTGTTGGACGCCTTTCGTGAGGTTGGCGCACGTGACGCTTCGGTGGAGTTGTTCATCGCGGGCCAGGCGGGGTGGGGAATGAACGAACTGACAACGCTCATTGGTGCTCACGAATTTTCATCACGCATCCGACGCCTCGGCTTCGTGGATGATGCGGCGCTACCCGCTCTTATGCGACAGGCGCAGGTGGTTGCCTACCCCTCACGCGGGGAAGGCTTCGGACTGCCGGTACTCGAGGCACTGGCGTGCGGGGCGACGGTCGTCACTTCGCGCGACACCGTGATGGAAGAGGTGGCGGGTGATGCCGCGATTCTGGCGGGTGTCGGCGACGATCAAGAGTTGGCCAGCGCGCTGATGGGGGCCCTCGCCATGGACGAAGGTGAGCGGCTCCACCAGTCGAACAGGGCTCGTCACCGTGCGGAATACTTCACGTGGGAGAGATCGCTCGAACGACACCAGGTGGCCTACGGTCTCGCCCGGGGACAGGAGTAGCTAGTGCGTGCATTCATTACGGGCGGAGGTGGATTCGTCGGTGATCATCTCGCACGTCATCTGGTCTCGAGCGGGGACGAGGTGACGAGCGTCGACAAAGAGTGTGACGTGACGAGCGCGAGCGACGTGGAGCGATTCCTTCGCGGACACGGCACGGACGTGATCTATCACCTGGCCGCGCTCACCCACGTCGGCGATTCGTGGAATGACCCGGTGGGGTACACCCGGGTGAACGTGCTTGGAACGAAGAATGTCCTCGACGTCTCGAACGAAGTCTGTCCCGAAGCGGTGGTGGTTCTCGTGAGTTCGTCTGACGTGTACGGCGTCGTCAAAGAGTCGGACCTCCCGCTTCGCGAGACGTTTCGCACCGCTCCAGCGAATCCGTACGCCTCGAGCAAACTTGAAGCCGAACACTTTGCCCACGAGGCGTGGCGTGCGAGAGGTCAACGGGTGATCATCGCGCGCCCCTTCAATCACCTGGGTCCCGGTCAGTCCACCAAATTCGTCGTACCCGCGTTGGTGAGTCGTCTGCTGCACGCCCGTGACGAGGGTGCCCCGTCGATCCCGGTGGGGGATTTGTCGACGCGTCGCGATTTCAGCGATGTTCGAGATGTCGTGCGGGCGTACCGATTGCTCGCGGTCCATGGACGAGCGGGGGAGATCTACAACATCGCGTCCGGCGTCGATACTTCACTCACTGACGTCGCCGAGTTGCTGCGGACCCAGATCGCCCCGGACGTTCGATTGGTCGTCGACCCAGCGTTGCTTCGACCGGTTGAAATACCAGCAATGCGAGGCAGTTTTGAGAAACTGCACGAAGAGACCGGTTGGGAGCCTTCAATTCCATTGATCACATCGCTACGTGACGTGATCAATTATCTCGATGGCCGCTGAGCCGGATGGTTAAGAATCTTGCCAATTCGTCCCATTATTGGCCCGCGTGGGTCCAAAGGGTTCCCGCGTTCCAACTAGCCTTGTAGAACTGATGGAATCTCGTGCTCCGGCCGTTGTTGCCGTCGTCGTTACCACTGGTTCGGGACCCGGCCTGGAAGCCACACTGGCTTCACTGGCGGCCCAGGACTATGAGGAACTAAGCCTGCTCGTGGTCGCGAACGGGGAGAGCGAACACGTTCCGGCTCGGGTCGCGTCGGTCGCGCCAAGCGCCTTCGTGCGCGTCCTCGAAGAGAACAAGGGTTTTGCGGCTGCGTGTAATGAAGCGTCGCTGATGGTCGAAGGTTCGGCCTTCTTCCTCTTCTGCCACGACGATGTCCTGCTCGAATCTAATGCGGTACATCTGATGGTCGAGGCCGCATTCCGGACGAACGCCGGCATAGTCTCGCCCAAGGTGGTGGCGTATGAGGATCCGTTGGTGCTCTTGCACGTCGGCCAGACCTGCGACCGATTTGGTGTCGTGCACGAGCGAGTCGAGCCTGGGGAAATTGATCACGGCCAACAGGACCTCGAACGTGACGTGTTCGTGGCACCTGGAGGGGTCACGCTGGTTCGATCTGACCTCTTTAAATCACTTCGAGGGTTCGATCCGCTCATCCCCGTGCTGGGAGAAGATCTCGACCTGTGCTGGCGCGCACAGGTCGCGGGCGCTCGCATCGTCGTGGCGCCTCAGGCGAAGGTCGCCCACCGCGAGACCATTGCCACGGGCGAGCGCGCGGTCATGGCGAGGGGCACCCGTCGCACGAGTCGTCAGGACCTGCAGCGTCGTCACCAGCTCTTAGTGATCGCTACCGGATGGGGACGACGCAACACGATTTCGACCCTCTTGTTGTTGATGGTCATGGACGTGATGGAGTTCGCGTTGGCGCTGCTCGGTCGTGATACCGATCGGGCGGGCGCGATCGTGGGTTCGTGGCGGTGGTTGGTACTGAATCGCAAGCGTATTCGTGAACGCCGCCGCCAACTCGCCGAGACAAGGGTGTTGTCTGACGATGAATTGCGGCGTTTGCAGGTTGGTGGCGCCAGTCGACTCAAGCGCTTCTTTCTCACGTTGTTGCGTGACGGCCTCGATCGAGCTCGCGGGATATTGCCGACTCATCCTGAGGTGGTCGAAGAAGTCGATGAGGACATTGCGGGCGTTGGCTTTGCCGCCGCGTTCTCTGAAGAGGAAGAGTTCGACGAGATACCCGAGAGCGGTGCTATCGAGCAGCGAACCCGTCCCTCGAGGATTCTCACCTCGTTTCGGTCCCAGGCGGCTGTTGTACTCGCGGTACTCATCTTGTGGGCGATTGGCTCACGCAATCTGGTGGCGATGCATCTGCCGCTGATCGGGCGCCTCGCGCCGTTGGATTCGTGGTGGTCGACGTGGCGCCATTTCTTCGCTTCCTGGTCACCCAACGGTCTGGGCACCGGCGCCCCCGGTTCCCCGGCGTACGCGGTGTTGGCGTTCGCGGGCACCTTCGTGTTTGGCCGCATGGGAATCCTGCCCCGTTTCGCCCTCATCGCCATGGTGCCGATCGGCGCGCTCGGGGTCGCTCGACTCTTGAAGGGGCGGGTGTCGAATCGGGCGCGCGTCATTGCCTCGGTTGCGTACATGGCGCTGCCGCTGGGTCTCAACATGATTGGTCAAGGGCGAATCGACGTCTTGTTCGTCCTCGCGGGGATGCCGTTTGTGGTGCGACGACTCTTTGAACTGCTGGCGGTGCCCGGCTTTCGCACTTCGGCGTATCCCGATCCGGTGCAATTCGGCCACCGTGGTTGGCGCACGACCGAGGCGGGCAAGCGTATGAGCACGATCATGCTCATCGCGCTGTTGAGTGCGATGGCGCCGGCGACGTTGGTGCTCGTGGCGCTCGTCATAGGCGGGGTGGTCTTCGCACGCTTCTTCGAGCCCGATCAAGTTCCCACGCCAATTCGTCCCTGGCGTCTGCTCGGTTCTCTCATCCTCAACGTCGCTTTCTTCCTCTTGCCGCTCACTATCGACACGGTCATCGCGGGGCGTAGGGCGTTCGGGGTCTTTGGTTTGAGCCGCGGGCCGTGGTCGGTGCCATCATTCACGGACCTGCTGAGGGGAGCGGACGGTGCTTTTGGGGCGAACTGGCTTGGCTGGTTGCTTCCGGCGATGGCCCTGCTCGGCCTGCTCTTGTGTCGCAATGAACGCCGATCAATGGCGAGTAAAGCTGCCACGATCGCCACGTTGACCCTGGCGCTCGCGACGCTCGACGCCCATCACTGGATGGGTTCGTTCGCCCCCGACTTAGACGTACTGCTCGCGCTCTACATGGTGATGCTGGCGCTCCTCATAGGTCTCGGGGTCAGTGCAATCGAGCTTGACCTTCGACAATCAGGCTTCGGCTGGCGCCAATTGTTCGCGGGCTTCAGCATCGCTTCGCTCGTGGTCGCGACGGCGCCGTTCCTCATGAGTTTCGCGAGCGGTCGATTCAACGTGCCAACGACGAGCGTCGCGGGCTCGCTCAGCGCCTTGGCTCCCGCCAACTCGGGCGGCTACAGGGTTTTGTGGCTCGGTGACCCGTCGGTGCTGCCCATTCAAGGATGGTCGGTCGCTCCCGGTCTCGAAGCGGCGACGTCTACCAATGGTTTGCCGGGTGGATCGACGCTCTTCGCGCCCCCCAACTCAGGAACCTCCGAGGTCTTGTTGCAGTGGCTCCAGTTGGCGCTCGAGGGTCGCACGGTACGCCTCGGGGAACTCCTCGCGCAAGCGGGCATTTCGACGATCGTCGTGATGAATTCACTCGCCCCCGAACTCGCCGGTGTGCAATCGGTACCGCTGCGATCGGTGCCAACAGGTCTGGTCACCACGTTGGGCTTGCAGACTGATCTTTCACTCACCTTGCAGACAGCTTCGGTGGAGGTCTACGCGAACTCGATGTTCCACGGACTCGTCTCGACGACCTTGTCGGGTTCGACGTCATCGACACCACTCTTCTCGAGTGCTTCCAACGCCGGGCTCGTACCAGCTAATTCAACGGTCACCTCGGGTCTCGCCCCAGCGAGTGCGTTCGCGCTCAACGTGGATGGCAAGTCGGTGCCGCGAACGACGTCCTTTGGGTGGGCCCCCACGTACCAGGTGGGGGCCGTTGGCGCCAAGGCCACAGGAGGACTCACTATGCACCTTTTCCCGTGGAATGGCATCCTCGCTTTCATCACCCTGGGCATGTGGACGATTGTCTGGCTCGGCTTTGGCATCATCCAGCGTCTGGAGTGGCTCTTCACTGGCCGTCGGCGCGCGGTGGTGGCCCGTCACGGGCGAAAGGATCATTGATGCCCCGCTCGAGCCGAGTCCCCTTACTCGTGGTGCTGGCCGTCATTCTGGGTGCGATCGCCACGATCAGCACCCTCGACAAGGTGTCCAACACGCCCGCTTCGTCGGGATCGTTGACGAGCTCTAAGAACGCGGAGTCGACCGCGCTCTACTGCACGGGTCTGACCGACGCTCGACATCATGCACCGGGACACGTGACGTTCTTGAACACGTCTAACTCGAAGCGGACGCTCAACGTCCAGGTGGTCTCGAACACGGGGAGTCGCGCCTCTAAGACGATTGAGCTCGCCGCCGATGGTTCACTCTCGATCCAACCGCAGTCATTCGCGAGCGGGAACTACTTCGCGGTCGCGGTACAGGTGAGTGGTGGGGGCGTGGTCGGTGAAGAAGTCGCCAACGGCGGCGTAACCCAAACGCCGTGCACGTCCGCTGGCGTGACCGACTGGTACGGCGCGGGCTTCAATACGTCGGTCGGATCAAGTGCAATCCTGAACATCTACAACCCTACGGCTACGCCGGCGGTCTTCAATGCGTCGATCTACGGTCCGGGTGGCTTCAGCGCGCCCGCACCCTTCCAAGGGATGGCGGTCAGTGCCCATTCGTTGGTGGCGCTCAACCTGGGCGCGCAGATCGTGAACACCGACAATGTCGGTGTTCACGTGAAGGTGCTGCGTGGTTCCATTGACATTGTCGGCACACAGGCGACGAATCTCGTCACGTCGTTCAACTCTGGCAGCACCCAGATGTCCAAGAGCATCTGGTTCCCGAGGGTGACGACCGTATCGGGCGCGCTCGCACAGCTTCGCATCTTTAACATGAGCAATCTGCCCGCCAACGTCAATGCCCAAGTGAGCCTCGGCAGCTTCAAGATAGCCCCGGAGTCACTGACCGTGGCTCCCTACAGCAGCGGTGTGGTGATAATCACACCGAATTCGGCGATACCGGCTGCGGGCTACGCGACGGTGACGTTGACCTAAGATGAACCA
>JABBNY010000006.1:24491-35941 GCA_019352095.1 Acidobacteriota bacterium | reverse complement strand
TCTGGAGCATCGGGACTCTCAGTCGCGCTGGATCATTTCAAAGGGGACCCCGCAGACCCGCATTGGGCGACTAGTCGATCGAGCACGTTCATCAGATCATCGCCAGTGATCGAGCGAGCCACCTCAACGGCCAGGCACTCGCCGGTGAGGATGTCTTGGATGTCGAGCAGCTTGAGTTGACGTCCGTCTCTCGTCTCGTCGAACTGCAAGTTCATCACCCTGATGACGTTGAATCTGATCCGACTCATGGCCCCGATGTGCACACCCAACCCGCGCAGTGGTTGCTTGCGCTTGCGATGGGACACCTTGAGGTCTTCCGCACGCCATAAGCGCTGGACTCTCTTCTTGTTCACGCGGTGTCCCTCACGACGTCGGTGCTGATAGGCCCGTTTCCAACTCCAGCGCGGATGCTCTTTGGCGAACGCCACGAGCCAGCACGTAGTTCCTTTTCGCCGTCAGAGGGCAACGAGACTTCGAGACGTTGGGCGGAGCGGTGTTGACCGATCACGCGACAGGCCCGGTGTTCCTTCACCCCGAGCGATTCTTCGAGCATGACAACTGCTCGACGGCGGGCGATCGGGGATAAAAGTTTCCCTTGACGACCTCTTTGAGCATCGCGTCGTAGAGGGTAAGGTCGGTCACGATCCGTTTGGGTCAATTGTTCTCGGTCTCGAACTCCTTCAGGCGTTTGGCCTCGTTGACCTTCATGCCGCCATATTGACTTTTCCATCGATGCCACGTCGACTCGGCGATCTCGAGATGACGACAAACCTCGGCCAGATCCCGTCCTTGGTTGAGCGGTTTCTCGGCCTCGGCGAGTTTTCTGATCACCTATTCGGGGGTGTGACGCCTCTGCTTGATAAGAGTCCTCCTGGCTCAATTCTGGAGCATCGGGATTCTCAGTTGCACTGGATCATTTCAAAGGGGTCTCCGCATCATCACGACCCAGTAATTGCTTACCCTCTCGATTACTGTTCCGAAAATCCTGTGGTATCTTTCGGGCGTTTCGAGATTGCCCAGTGCACCCCAGCAGTTGGACTTCCCTTCCTAAAGTTTTTTGACTGAGATTCATCGGAGGCCATCGTCACTCTCTTCTTTTGTCATCCATCGCTATTAGCGAAAGAATGCCTCCACTCGAGTGAGAATCCTGACCCAACCGAAGCAATCGACACGACTTGTTCGACGAACTCAACAAGTCAGGTCCTAAATTTCGTTCAGCGTCAATTTCAATTCGTTAACATAACTAGCCGGAGGCTCGACAAAGGGACTCCCCCCTTCGGGGTACTGCTAGCAGCTTTTCATCATCTTACAATCGCTGCAAAATTCGCTACTTTCAACAATGATGTGAATCACAGGTGGAAATCGAATTCACAACGGCACTTCTGCTTTCCCTGGAGTTCCTGATGACAGTCGGGCTCATTCCTCCATGGCCCCGCAGATTTGCATCCACATGGTCCCGCCTCACTTCGGGATTACTTGGGCGAGGTGCCGTCTCTTTCTTGTTGGCTACCGCAGGTGTAAACGCTTCAAATTTCTTGTTTCATATCGTGATGAGCCGCCTTGTTGGACCGGCGCGCTACGGCGTAATTGGCGCACTGCTCAGCATCTTAAGCATTCTTGCCGTCCCAGTAGGTGCTATTCAAATGGCAATCACTCAAGCAGTTATTGATAGAAGCAACGACCATGAGCATGTGTCACTCCGAAAGATTGTTAATAAGACGCTCTCCGGCGGAATCGCTGCTTCGTTGTTCTTCGCTCTCTGTGTTCCCGCGCTAAATGGGTTCTTGCACACCAATTCAATTTGGCCACTTCTCCTCGTTGCAATGTGGATTCCACTGGCCGCAGTTGGGGCAGCATTACAGGGCGCTCTGATTGGTCAGTATCGCTTCCGCGAAGTGGCCTTCGCTACGTTTATCGGCGGAGGTCCACTGCGTCTATTGGCGGGGGCTGCGATGGCACTCCTTGGTCTCGGAGTTAGTGGTGCCGTAATCGCAACAATCGTTGCGCAACTCTTCACTACCAGCTCGTTGCTCTTTTCCTCTCGTCGAGAAATTCGGAGAGGCGCCCCGGGTTCGGTCGTTCGAAGTAGTGGTCGGGACATGATTCTCTCAGTTGCCGCTCTTGGCGGCTTCACCGCCCTGTTTAGCATCGACACTTTTCTAGCTCGTCACTTTTTCCAACCGAATACCGCAGGTCAATACGCGGCAGGCGCAATCGCGGCTCATATTGCATTGTTCGTTCCAAGTGCAATCATCGCAATTGCGTTCCCTCGCCTCGCTGACGGGAAAGGTACCGGTCAATCAAGTCGAAGGGCGTTTTTTCAGGCGATTCGCGTCACAACTGCGATTGGTTTAATAGTTGCGATAGCACTTGCGGAGTTTTCCAGTCCTTTAATTCGCCTTCTTTTCGGCTCCAAATATGTGGGGGCGGTCGGGATCATCGGACCCCTGGCCCTTGCTTCCGCTGCGACTGGCATCTCAAGTCTCTTCGTCTACCTTCACCTTGCTCGGCGGTCTGTCACAGCACTCATACCTTGGGTCGGCGTTGCTCTCGTAACGATCTTGATTGCTCTGCATCATCAGACAATAAATTCAGTTGCAGTTCTGGTTCTGGCCGTGAGTTTGCTTACTCTATTCGCGTCAGCCATACCAGCCATAATGTCATTTGCAAAGGCAGCCACCCAGGACAAACTCGTTGGCGACGAAAGGGTACGAGAATTTTCGCCGAGCCAAATTGACCTCTCGCTCGTTGTGCCTTTCTATAACCCCGGCTCTCGATTGGGCCAACACATTGCCCAAGTTGCAGATGTTCTCTCTATGAGTGGCGTCGCCTTCGAAATTCTGGCTGTGTCCGATGGGAGTACCGACCACAGCGAAGAACAACTTGCAGCTTTGCAGATTGAAGGCGTGACCATAGTTCGCCTCAAGGAGAATCAAGGAAAGGGCGAGGCACTTCGAACCGGCCTCGCAGTTGGGCGTGGAGCATACCTTGGTTTCATCGATGGTGATGGCGATCTTCCGGCCAATTTGCTCACGGACTGTCTGAGGATAATCCAACAAGAACGCCCGGAGATCATATTCGGAAGTAAGCGACATCCAAAATCGGAGGTTATATATCCCCCACTGAGAAGAATGTATTCCTGGGTCTATCAGCAACTGATTCGCCTACTGTTCCATTTGCCAATTCGAGATACTCAGACTGGGATAAAGGTAATTCGTCGCGATGTTCTGGTGGCGACACTGCCCCTCATGATTGAAAAACGATTCGCATTCGATCTCGAATTGTTTGTCGTAGCCCGGCAAGAGGGCTTCAGCAACTTTTATGAAATGCCCGTAAGCATTGGTGAGCGTTTCACCAGCACAATATCGCCTCGAGCTGTTCGGGGCATGCTCCTCGACACCTTCGCAATCTATTATCGACTTCGCGTTCTGCATTTTTATGATCGCAATTGGCAGAAGCAAAATGCCGAGCGCGAGAGATTTGAGGCCAATGATCGACTCAGAATTGCCATGGTACTTGATACGTGCGAGCCGTTTTATCGTGGCGGCTACGAGAGGCGTGCATGGGAGATCGCACGAATCCTTGCGATGGACCACCACGTAACAGTCTTTACCTCGTGTAATAAGGACTGTGTCATCGGTGGGGTCAGTTTCATTTCAATCAGAAAGCAGAGAGGGACCTTTTCCGCAAAGGGTTTTAGAAACCCATTGAGTACAGTCCGATTTGTGTTGGGACTCCTTCCACTTTTCCTTGACAATCGAAAATTTGATGTTGTGGACTGTAACGCAACTCCCTTTCTTCACGTGCCAATTGTCGCCCGCCTCGCACGACACTGGCGAGCCTCAATGGTCCTCACAGCCCACGAAGGTCTTGCAAAAGAACTCGAGGAATACGTCCAGAGACGCATTCCCAATCCGCTCGTGCAAAGGCCAATTCGAAAGATAATTGACTTTACGTACCACAACGCAATGCGTCAAAGTGATCTCATCATTGTCCCTTCCCAATACGCCGCTCAGGCAATTCGCGATGAGGGCCACTTGAATGTCTTGACCAATTTGGGAGGTGTTTCGTATCGCGGCCATATTCGAGATGAATACATGGGGCGTGCCACATTTGTCGGCCGCTTGGTGGTTACGAAGCGCGTAGACGTACTCATCCGGGTAGCTCTAGGTGCCGCTCGAAATGGTTGGCTTCAGACTTTGACAATTGTTGGCACGGGGCCACAGTACGAGGAGTTACAGAGACTGGCAGGGTCAGATGAGTTCGGTCCCTGCATACGATTCGTCGGTGAAGTTGATGATGATCGAAAGTTTGAAATTCTTCGAAATGAGACTGACGTCTTCATATCTGCCTCAACTCGAGAAGGAATTTCCCTTGTGACTCTTGAGGCAATGGCGATGGGTATTCCAGTGATTATTGCGAGTTCGAACAGATCAGTCCCAAACGGAGCACTTGAATACGTAAGACATGGAGAGAATGGGATCATCACCTACGGCGACGAGGGTGAACTTCTCGAAGCTTTGCACCAATTCAAATCAATGGGGAAGGACACATATCGACAAATGTCAGCAGCTTCTTCCACGATCTTTGAGGACTATTCCTGGGAGCGGGGCGTCAACCACTTGTTGAGTGTTTACAAATCACGTCTAATTACGAACCAATATTAGTGATGCACAAAGTTTCAATTGTGATGCCCGTCCGGAACGAAGCTGGTGTACTTCGAAATTCGCTCACGCGTGCGCGCGCCGCCCTCGGAACTCAAGGCGAGATTGTGGTCATAGACAATGACAGTACCGACGAGTCCTTTGTCATTGCAGCTGAATTGGCAGATGTTGCAATTCGCATGTCGGGAACCGTCGGGGCCTGTCGTGTCGCTGGGGTCGAATTAAGTTCCGGCGACCTAATATTTCTGCTCGATGCGGACCAAGTGCTTTGCGAAGGAACTATCAGTTCTGCAGTGAAGGCGCTTGACGAGAGTGATGTGCGAGCTGTAGTCATTCCAGAACACCCTCTAATGATTGGCAATACGAACTTTATGAAGTTGCTCAGTGCTGAACGCAGGCTCTCGGAAATCTCCGGTAACGCAATTCCTCGCCTGATACTGCGAGAAGACTTTTTACGGACAGGTGCCGAGATTGGTGGAAGAGTGTTCGCAGAGGATTGGCCGCTGACGCGGCTTCCAGGCAAGATTGCCCTTAGCAGTGTTCCAATTCTTCATGCTGAGCCACAATCACTATACGAATTGCTGGGTAAATACGTCGATTACGGTCGACGATCAGCAAGAATTGGTTCGAACCCACCGTCGACATTTGGTACATGGAAGCGAATTCGTATGTTTGGCCGAGCGGCATCAACTTTCGACAGAGCAAGTTGGGTTTGGTTCGCACCAGTCATAGTCTTGAAAGTCCTCAAATTGGTGGGGCTTCTAACTGGTTACGCTCTTGAAAAAAGTCGCAATTTCGTAATCGACCTCAAGTCAGCAAATCGCATCACGTGATTGTCCATCCTTCCGACAATCGCGTAAGCAGAGCTGTGCGCCCCATCACGAGAGCCATCACTCTCGTGAATCCCGTTCGCGCATCCAAGATTTCCTTGATTCTTGTAGGTGCGTTCATCATTCGGAACATCGTGAGGTGGCATGGTTACTCGTTTGTCGGAGATTACGTGCCCGTCGGAAGTTCATACATTCATCAAATTGTGCTTCCTTGGAACCAGCTTCTGCACAACGGCACCGTCAATGTCAACTTGCGACTCATCTGGCTTTTTGAACCGCTAATTCGACTAGCCGGTCAAGTTGGAAGCGTAACGTTTGCATTGACCAATTCAATGTTCCTTGCATTCGTAGCCGTTTTCCCCTTAGTTACCAGCTTCTGGATTCTCAAACGGGTCATACAGAACCAAGTTGCTTTGGTTCTTGTCACACTGTTCTATTCATTCAACCCATGGATCACCGCACAAGACTCATCGGGGCACGTTGGAATCGCGCTTGCGTTTGGTCTCATCGTTGTCTTCGCTTTCCCACCTCCTGCAAGTGCAATTTCAAAATCTCTGCGAACCGGTCTTCTCTTCGCAATCATCTTCGATTTGGACCCGCACATCGGAGCTATTGCATTACTCTGCTTACTTTCCACAGCGCTCCTACACAGGATTGGTGTTGGTCTGCCAAAACTGGTCGAAAACCAGATTGTTGACTTCAGAAGTCTATTTTTTGCAAGTCTTGCCGCCCTTGGCTGCAGCCTCTACTGGGTGATACCCGATTTCGTCGTCGCGCGCCACTTGCCTTATGTGCCGGTAACGGGGAATCCGACATTGTCAAACATCAGATCGCTTTCGCAATTCGACGACTTGTATCACCTAATGGGCTTGCGTTCCTTTTGGTGGTCTCCATTCTCAAATGGTTTTTATGGCCATGGCGGCCTAAACATTCTGCTTTCCATTGGTCTCATCTGCGGCCCGATGGCACTGATCTTTCTCTCGCTCCTATCGCCGAATAGTCATGGTTCAAGAGTTCTCCCAATATTGTGGATCGCAGTACCTTTGTTGCTTACTCAGTGTGCGCACCTACTTCCGTGGCTCTATGCGATTCTCGTGTCCTTGCCCGGAGGGGCCCTCTTTCGAGATCCCAATAATGCATTACCGCTTGCTATTTTGGGGCTCTGTCTATTCGCAACGAATATTCACTTACCTCCGCTCAAACATCTTGGAATGGCACTTCTGGCCGCGGGCGTTGTCGCGACGCTCGTACCTTGGCTGACTGGAGATCTCAACGGATATTTGGCACCACTCCCTTCGGTGGGTTCTCAGTATGAAGCCATTTCGTGGATTAATCATCACGCAGAGTCAGGGGCGTCAACACTCTGGCTGCCGGCAGCGTCGTACTTGACGACGGATTGGTCAAACGGACTAGTCACAGATCCGGTTAGTTTCTGGACCACCGTTCCCGTCATCAATCCTTTAGAGGACCCGGCGTATGACTTTAACCCTGAAACAACTCTCGCGACTGACGATCTTGAGTCCATGCTTGCAAATGGCCAGTCACTCAAGGGGCTTGGCCGTGCTTTGGCGGCTGCAGGAGTGCAATTCGTTGTAGTGAGATTGGATTCCCTCCCTCACTCGGTACCGGCTCAATATAGGCGCTCGCTTCTTGAAGCCCAGGGAGTTCACCTCGTAAGGAAATTTGGTGACCAATATGTCTACCAAATGCCAGGACCGATACGGAACCACGCAACAATTACCCAAGGAATCTCCCTTTTCGATGGGACCTGGGGAGGGTTGGAACAAGCCTTGTATCTGGATCCAAACGACCACAATACATATGTCAATCTCTCAAGTATTTTACCGAACAGCAACCTCTTGACAGACCCAAGAAACATACTCCTCACGGACGACCTTCTCAGTTCCACCTTGAGCCTCGGAAATTCCACACCGATTGCGAATACTATTTCGCGACAAGAACTGATAGCTGGGAACGAACCCATGTATCTCTTTGAGCGGAATCAGACGTTCTCGACGCCAAGCGTAGGATTGTTTGCAGTCAACATTCTCGGGATAAATCAGAATACGTCAGAATTCTGTGATGGATCGCGAATCACTCAATTGATCGTGAACCAGCAGCCGGATGTCGGGAATCTTCGCTATTCAACCCGATGGCTCGGCTTCATGTGTACTGGTACCGCGACGATCCGTTTCAACGGACCGGTATGGGTTGGTCGTATGCAAACGCTCCCGTACCGTGACTATTTGAGCCGCCTAGTGCTAATTGAGCGCCTCATGAGCCATCCGGGCAGCACCTACATGCTGCATTCAGACCAATTTTCTAGCACGTCAAATGAATCTGTTCGAATCACAGATGACCAAGACCTCCTCTACCTCACAGCAGGGAAGTATCACATAAGCCTTTCATGTAATAATTTCTGTTCTTCAGACCACGTTCGCCTCCTTGCTGCTGCGAACCTCAGGCCCGTCACCCCCTGGTTGACGCCAGGAGCATCCATGACGATCGTCGCTAATCATGGTGGAAATGGCTTTTACAATGAGTATCGCCTGGCAGTTGAGAGTAGAAATCTAAGTCAACTTGACAACGTGTACATACAAAGATCGCCACGCCGAGTATCGGGGACAGTTGGATCAGTCAGCACCAGAAATGCAGAAAGCTTGACATTTCGAACTTCGCAGACCGACAGCGTCTTGAGGCTCTTAGGTTCACCTTCACCATGGACTTTTTCGGGTGAAGCGTCCAAGCGCTTCGGTCCATTGCCGGCCAACATTTTTGGTAACGCTATTGGAATAACCGGTCGGACCGGAACGCTAGACCTTAGTTATCTATACACAATTGAGCGAATATGCGCCTTCGTCTCAGGAGGAACAGTGCTCGCAATCATTCTCTCCCTTCTTACTCCCCTCCTCGATCGAAGAAGATCAAGCCGACACCGGCTGTAGATGACTGATCAATTCTGACCGGCTTCATGGGGCTCCTGCTTAACGCCGCAAGTATTTCAGGCACTCCGTGGCCATCGACATCGTGATATTCAATTATCAGTCTTCGAATACTCACAGTTTGAACAAGTGAAACGATGTCAGTGAGCAATCCATACTCAGCCCCCTCAATGTCAATCTTGACCAAATCGATTCCGTCGTCGAATGACTCAACAACGTCTTCTAGGCGAAACGCTGGAACGCTGATCGCGACGGCGTCAATGCCTCCCCTCAAGAGTGATGAAGCCGTCGATGAATCTCGGGAGTTCCAATGAATCTCCATAGTCTCGCCCTGGGAAGTAATAGCGCCCCACTCAGGAGCGACGGATCCTCCTATACCGTTCTGCGCCAAATTCCTCCTTAAGAAGCGAAACGTCAAAGGAACTGGTTCGATAGCTATACCCACAGCTCCCTCAAATCTCTCCGCTACTGCCAGCGAAAAAGTACCGATATTGGCACCTACGTCAAGGAAAGTGAATGAAGTACTGTCTTCAATCTCCTTCAGTCTGTAACAGTCAAATGGAAACGACTCAAGCGACGACCACCATGTTCTATCTCCTGGCGGTATGTCTAACACGGTCCCTTTTCGTGTCTGCAGGGTGATTGTTGGATTGAAGAAAGCAATGTAGCGCGAAAGGAAAGCCAGCAGCAAAGCCGAGCGCCAATTAACAAAAGCCAGGCGCATTGTCCGTGCAACATCGACGGGAGACGGTGCAGCTATGTTCTCTATTTTTGGTTCAATCACATAATCCCCAGTTCAGTTTTTCAACCTAGCGCAATGCGAGCGCAAATGCGATGAAGGTCGCTCGCGCACTTATTGCGCACGGAGATGGTCAATTTAATCTTGGGGGTAAGCAATTGCTCCGCGAAACGAAGAGTTCGGCCGACCCCCCAATGCACGCCACTCTCTACGGCGGATGAACTCTGGCGCGATAGTTCTAGCACGCTTGTAAATCATCAACGAAAATTTAACATTTACCCAAACTGCAACGTAAGAGCGTTCGTGATACTGCATATCTTCCTACTACGAAGAAACCGGGCCGATAGGGCCCGGTTTCTTCGTAGTAGGAGAAGTACAACTACATCATTCCGCCCATACCACCCATGCCGCCGTCGCCACCGTGCGCGGCACCTGCCGCTTCGGGCTTGTCAGCCACGATGGCTTCGGTGGTGAGCAGAAGTGCCGCGATCGACGCTGCATTCTGTAGCGCAGATCGGGTCACTTTCGCCGGGTCGATGACGCCCGCCTTGACGAGGTCGACCAATTCTCCAGTCGCAGCGTTGAGGCCCATGGAACCCTTCGCGTCGGCTACTTCGCGCACCTTGACGGCGCCCTCGTATCCGGCGTTCGCCGCGATGTGACGAAGCGGTGACTCGAGCGAGTTCGCGACAATACGAGCACCGGTCGCTTCGTCACCCGTGAGTGTCGCGATCAGCTCGTCGACGCTGGCGCGTGCGCGAACCAGTGCAGTACCACCACCGGCCACGATGCCTTCGTCGATCGCCGCACGCGTCGCGCTCAGCGCGTCTTCGATGCGGTGCTTCTTTTCCTTGAGCTCGACCTCGGTCGCGGCGCCAACCTTGACCACCGCAACGCCTCCGGCGAGCTTCGCGAGACGCTCTTGGAGCTTCTCGCGGTCCCAGTCGGAGTCGGTGTCTTCGATCTCACGCTTGATCTGCGCAACGCGGCCCGCGACGTCGGCTGCGGAACCTGCGCCGTCGACGATGGTCGTTGCGTCTTTCGTGACGACGATGCGACGCGCGCGACCCAAGAGGTCAACGGTCGCGGTGTCGAGCTTCAGACCGATCTCTTCAGAGATAACAGTTCCGCCCGTCAAGACCGCCATGTCCTGGAGCATGGCCTTACGGCGCTCACCGAAACCTGGTGCCTTCACGGCAACCGAGGTGAAGGTGCCACGGATCTTGTTGACGACGAGTGTCGCGAGCGCTTCGCCCTCGACGTCCTCGGCGATGATGAGCAGCGCGCGGCCAGACTGCATGACCTTCTCGAGCACCGGGACGAGGTCGTGGACTGCCGAGACCTTGCCACTGGTGAAGAGAATGAACGCGTCTTCGAGTACTGCCTCTTGGCGCTCGGCGTCGGTGACGAAGTACGGCGAGAGGTAACCCTTGTCGAACTGCATACCTTCGGTGAGCTCGAGCTCGATGCCAAAGGTGTTGGACTCTTCGACCGTGACGGTGCCGTCCTTGCCGACCTTGTCGATGGCGTCGGCGATGACTTCACCAATGGAGGCGTCCGCGGCGGAGATCGTCGCGACCTGGGCGATCTGGCTCTTGTCCTCGACGGGCTGGCTCTGAGCGGCGATCGACTCGATGGCCGCCTTGACGGCCTTCTCGATACCGCGCTTCAGGCCCGACGGGTTCGCACCCGCGGCCACGTTGCGCAGTCCCTCTTTGATGAGGGCCTGGGCGAGCACGGTCGCGGTGGTCGTGCCGTCACCGGCGACGTCGTTGGTCTTGGTGGCGACTTCTTTCACCAACTGGGCGCCCATGTTCTCAAAGGGGTCCTCGAGCTCGATCTCGCGAGCGATCGAGACACCGTCGTTGGTGATGGTCGGCGCGCCGAACTTCTTTCCGATGACGACGTTTCGACCCTTGGGTCCAAGTGTCACCTTGACAGCGTCGGCCAACTTGTCGACACCGGCTTCGAGGCCGCGACGGGCCTCTTCATCAAACTTGAGTAGTTTCGACATGTTTGAACCTACTTCGAGATGGTGGCGAGTACGTCACGGCTGGAGAGGATCAAAAGGTCCTCGCCGTCGACTGTGATCTCGGTGCCGCCGTACTTCGAGTAGACAACGGTGTCACCGACGTTGACGCCCGTAGGGATCACGTCGCCCGTGCTCTCGGTGCGTCGACCGGGACCGGTCGCCAAAACCTCACCCTGCTGGGGCTTCTCTTTGGCGGTGTCCGGGATCACGAGACCTGAGGCCGTAGTGGCCTCGGCGACGTTG
>JABBNY010000006.1:0-24481 GCA_019352095.1 Acidobacteriota bacterium | reverse complement strand
CACTAAGAAGACCCTAATAATCGACCTCGACGCGGGTACAGGCCCTCTGGTTCCTGGTGAGTAGTGGCCTCAGCGACGTTGGGACGGACCACGATGCGGTCTTCTAGTGGTTGTAGCTTCATTTTTATTGCCTCCTGTGCAATTAGCACTCGAAACCTGTGACTGCCAATTTAGCAGCCTAAACGTCCGAGTGCCAAGCCCGAACCACTGCGGCGTTCGTATGCTGAGGACGCGGCGAGGTCCACGGGGTGCGAGGACTGTGCGTCGCGTCCCAGACCAGGAGAGTACGTGGCCTTTTCCAAGTCCCAGCGCCACGACGTTCGACTCCTCGCGCTCATTCGCGCCGGCTCGTACCTCGGCGACACCATTGCCCTGATCGCGCTGTTCTTGCGCCTGGCGCCACTCGGTCACGCGTGGGCGATCGCCGCGCTCGCGATTGCGGGGTCCCTGCCGCTTGTCGCACTCGCCCCACTGGCGGGGCGCACGATAGACCACCAACCGGCGAAACGCCTCCTCGTTCTCATGGGGCTCTTCGAAGCGGTGGTCTGTGTGGGCATTGGACTCTGGCACGGGCTCGTCGTGACCTTGGTCTTGATGCTGGCGCTCAGCTCTCTCGTCGCCTTTTCCATGCCCGGCTACACCGCGCTCATCCCGGCCGCCGCCGGCGAAGAGAACATCGAGCGCTCCCAAGGGCTCGTCCAATCGGCCCAGGGCGTCGCCGCGGTCGCCGGCCCCGCGCTCGGTGGGTTGCTCGTTGGATGGTCGGGTCAGAGTTGGCCGCTCTACATCGACGCGGTGAGCTTCGCGCTGGGCGCGCTCGCAACGACGCTTCTGCACCACGACCGACGACCATCGGCGCGAAACGAGATCGACGCCGTCGAGTCCTCGCGCCTACTTGCCGGCGCGCTCTTCGTCTGGCGCGACGACGTGCTTCGCCCGATCATCGTGGCGGTAATGGTGTTCATGCTCTCCCTCGGCATGGTGAACGTCGCCGAGGTCTTCTTCGCCACGTCCACCCTGCACGCATCGGCCCTCGAGTACGGACTCATCGGCACGAGCTTCGGTGGGGGCACGGTTCTTGGATCGCTTGGCGCCGCACGCTGGCGACTCGGTCAGGTGAGACTCGTCAAGTACGTACTCGTCTCGATCGTGGTCGTCGGGCTGCTCATCGGTGCGGGTGGCCTCGTCACCCACATCCAGATGATGTACCCGCTGCTCTTTCTCGCGGGCGTCCTCGTCGGTGCGGTCAACGTCATGTACAACACCCTGTTCATCAAGCGCACCCCCGAGGCGATACGCGGGCGCGTCTTTGCCGCGTCGGGCGCCATGTTCACCGCTTCAGAGGTGGCCGCGACTGCCCTCGGTGGTGTCGTACTCACGTTGCTCGCGCCTCGAACCGTCATGCAGATCGCGGGAGGTCTCTCGGCACTGTCGATTCTCGTGATCGGTCCGTTCGCACTTCGTGCGAGCCGCACCGCTCGCCAGAGCGAGCGAGGCGAGCCAGTGACACCTTAGGGAGAGTGGCGCGTGAGCGTCCAGTGACCGGCGTCGAGGGTGTAGAAGATGCGGTCGTGCAGTCGGTCCTCGCGGTGCTGCCAGAATTCGAAGAAGGTCGGCGTGAGTTTGAAGCCACCCCAGTGGGCGGGACGCGGCACGACGTCGTCGCCAAAGAGCGTGTCCATCTCGGCCACTCGACGCTCGAGTTCCTCCCTCGAGTGCAGTAACGCACTCTGATGGCTCGCGTGCGCGCCGATCTGGTGACCACGCGGACGACGCGCGAAGTACTCATCGGACTCCTCGGCGCTCATCGATACCACGTGACCTTCGATACGGATCTGTCGGCCTAGGGCTTCGCAGTACCAGAGCAGGGCCGCGACGGGGTTCTCCTGGAGTTCGCGACCCTTACGTGAGAGGTAGTTGGAGTACCACCCGAACGAGTGCTCGTCGACGTGGCGAAGCAGCACGTAGCGAGCGCTCGGGTGCGCGTCGAGTGACGCGGTCGCGAGCACGATCGCCTCTCGCTCGGCCATCAGGTCCTTGGCCTCGTCGAACCACGCCACGAACTGATGAAACGGGTCGGGGTCGCACTCAGTGAGCGATAGCGGCGTCCAGCGTGGTTTCACGAAACCTCCGACAACTGCCAGTTCGGGCGCGCGGCCAGACTGAGATCGCTCGCACCGCTTGCTCTCAAACGATGTAATCCGGCGGCGGCGATCATTGCAGCATTATCAGTGCACATCGCCATACTCGGCAAGTGACCAATGACCCCAAATTCGCTGGCCAGCTCCGTGACGCCTCGCCGCAGGGCCGAGTTCGCCGCCACGCCACCCGCGAGCGCCACGCCGCGCACCTCGTAGTGCTCGAGCGCGCTTCTCAGTTTTCGAAGTAGTTGCTCGGCCACGGCCGCCTGGAATGACGCCGCGACGTCGCCCACACCCACGTCGCTGTGCTTCTCGGTCGCGCGCACGACCGCGGTCTTGAGACCCGAGAACGAGAAATCGAGGTCCCCACCGGTCATCGACACGGGTAGTTTCAGCGCCGTCTGGTCACCGCCCTGGGCGAGTCGGTCGATCTCGGGGCCCCCGGGGTAGCCGAGTCCGAGCCACCTCGCCACCTTGTCGTACGCCTCGCCGGCCGCGTCGTCGATGGTCTCTCCCAGCACCTGGTGCTCGCCGGGTGCGCGTTGCAGCACGATCATGGTGTGCCCGCCCGAAACGAGCAACGTGAGCAGTGGCCACTCGAGGTCAGATTGTTCCAACAACGGCGCGAAGAGGTGGCCCTCGAGGTGGTTGATCCCAATAAAGGGGACGCCCCACGCGAGTGCGTAGCCCTTGGCCGCCGAGAGTCCGACGAGGAGCGAACCTATGAGCCCCGGGCCGCTCGTGACCGCAATGGCGTCGATCGCGGGCGCGTGGGGATCGAGGTCCGCCTCGAGAAGCGCGCGGCGCACGACCGGTCCGATGGTCGCTACGTGCGCGCGACCCGCAAGCTCGGGTACGACGCCACCAAAGGCGCGGTGCTGATCGATCGAGGACTCGATGACGCTCGAGCGCACGTGTAAGTTCTCGTCAACGACCGCCGCCGCCGTCTCGTCACAACTGGTCTCGATACCGAGGACAACGCTCATACCTCCAGCGTAGGTCGCCCCTAGGCGCCCTCGTTCTCGTCACGCAGCTGCGCCCAGAGCACGAGAGCATCCTCGTGGCTTCGTTCGTAGTAATTCTTTCGCACGCCCACTGGCTTGAAACCGTAGCGGTAGTAGAGCTGTTGCGCCCGTTCGTTGGACGTCGCCACCTCCAAGGTGGCCCGGGTGATGGCGCGGGTCTTCGCATCCTCGAGCGCCTCGTCCAGCAAGGAACTCGCGATACCGCGACCTTCCTCTCCGGGGAGCGTGCCAATGGTGTTCACGTGCAACTCGTCGAGTACGAACATGACACCCAGATACCCAACGATCCGCCCGCGCTCGACCGCGACGGTATAGCGGCGCGTCTCGGTGTTCGATATCTCATCGAGCAGCATGCCCTTGGTCCAGGGTTCGGGGAACTGCGCCACTTCAATGGCGAGCAGTTCGCTGACGTCACGCCGCTCGCAGCGCCGTATCGACCATTCGCTCATTGCGAGCGGCTGCGCGTTGAGAAGTTCGCGACCGCGTCCGCCTCGCGCAAGTACATCGGCGTGATCGTGGGCGACGGTGTTCGATGTGTGCCGAGCTCGAGTGCCGCATGCAGCGACGGCACCGACTCGGTGACGATCACCCCGTTGGGCACGGCGGCGAAATCCTTGAGGTAGCGCTGCACACCGTCACCGGTGAAGCTCACCGCGGCCCCGTTGGTCGCCCATTCAATGACGAGCTCGCGCGCCGTGCGCACCGCGGGCCCCTCGAGCGCCCGCACGGTGTCGTCGAGCTCGAAGCGTTGTGCGAACACCTCACCGCGACGTCCGTCGACCGCGCCGACCAGGGTCCCACGCACGCCGAGGTCGTGGGCCGCGTGCGCGAGCAACTCGAGCGAAGTCACCTCGACACTCGAACACCCCACGCCCTCACAGAGTCCAATCGCGGTGGCGATGCCGACGCGCAGTCCCGTGAACAGACCCGGGCCGACGTCAACGACCACCCGGTCGAGGTCCTTCGCGCGAAGACCCAGCTCCACCAAGAGCTCGGCCGCGCCCGCGGCCAGCACCTCGGTGTGGCGCCGATCGTTGTCGAGCACGCGAACGACCTCGGTCGTGGCGCTTCTCAGTCCTATTGCGCACACCGGCGTGGCAGTCTCGATGGCGAGGATGTTCATTGGCGGCTCCACAGCTCGAGCGCGCGACTGCGCTCGTCATCGAGCGAGCCCCCCACGCGCAGGGTCCGTGCGTCATCGTCACCGATTTCAATATCAACGCGGAGGATCTCTCGTCCAAAGAGCGACTCGGCGAGCTCCCCCCATTCGATCAGCACGACCGCCGACTCCTCGGCGAGTTCTCCGAGGTCGAGGTCGAGCACCTCGGCGAGACTCTCAACGCGGTAGACGTCACAGTGCTGCAACGTGGTGATGCCCTGGTCGTTGTGGCACGCGTGTTCGCGCACCATGGTGAAGGTGGGACTCGTCACCCGTTCACTCACGCCCAGGCCCTTCGCGACTCCCTTGGTGAACGTGGTCTTGCCCGCGCCCAGGTGTCCCGAGAGCAGCACGATGTCACCGGGTCGAAGGACCCGTGCGAACTGCTCGCCCGCGCGCTGGGTGTCGGCGTCACTCGCACAACGTCGCTCGCTCACGCGTCCTCCAGTAGTCGTTTCAAGATCCGAAGGTCCCCGCGCATCACATCGACCACGCTAGAGCCACCGCGCAGGGCCGCGGCCGGGTGGTAGGTGGCGAGACCGCGCGTCACTGCCCCCGAAACCGCGTCGGCCCCCTTTTTCGCCACCGTGACGATGCGCCCGTGGGTGAGGCCGACGCCCTCGGTGAAGTCAAACAACGCGCGCGCCGCGACGTTGCCGAGCGCGAGCACGACCGCCGGGGCGTAGTCCTTCACTTGTGCGTCGAACCAGTCGTGGCACGCGAGTATCTCGCCACGCGCGGGCGTGCGATTGCCGGGAGGGCGACACTTGACGACGTTGGTGACAAAGCACTCGTCGCGCTCGACGCCCACTTCTTCACGCAGCAACGCAAAGAGGAGTCGGCCGCTTCGTCCAATGAAGGGCTCACCGCCCTCGTCCTCGTAGCGGCCGGGGGCTTCGCCGACGACCATCAATCGAGGATGCTGCGGGCCCGAACCGATGACCACCCGCTGGCGAGTCGCGCTCAGTGAACAGCGCGTACACGAACGCAGTTCGTCGAGGTCGATCACGACTCAGTCCACGAGGACGCGCGGCACTCTCGCCCCGATACCGCACAAGATCTCCCACGTGATGGTCTCGCCGAGTCGCGCCCACTCCTCGGCCGAGATCCCCTCGGCACCCTGGCGCCCGAGCAGGACTACGTCGTCTCCCGGGCGCACCTCGTCGTCACCGCAGTCAATGAGAAGCTGGTCCATGGTCACCGTGCCCGCGAGCGGGTAGCGCTGCTTGTTGATGAGGACCTGGGCACCCGCTTCGAAGAGTCGGCGCGGGTAGCCGTCGGCGTACCCGAAGGGCACGGTCGCGACGTACGCGGGTCGTTCGAGCGCCCGGTTTCGCCCGTAGCTCGGTCGCTCGCCCGCCTCGAGGTGGCGAACGGCGACGACCTGGGCGTGCAGACTGAGCGCGGGGATCAGGGAGAGACCGCGCGCCTCGAGCTCGCTCGCGAGCCACCCCTCGGGCAGGTACCCGTAGAGGGCGAGACCCACGCGCGCCATGGTCCTTCGAGCCTCGGGGTACCCGAGGGCGCCCGCGCTGTTGGCGAGGTGAACAATGCGCGGTCGCACCCCTCGCGCGTCGAGGGCGGCGAGCACGCCGTCAAAGACCTCGATCTGGTGTCGGGTGAAGGCGCGCGACTCCCCGCTCGAGCCGTCGGCGACGCTGAAGTGCGTGTAGATGCCCTCGAGGTCGATCATCGAACAGCCGAGCAGGACGTCGACGACCCGGTCGACCTCACTCGGGTCCACGCCCATGCGGTGCATGCCGGTGTCGATCTTCAGGTGTACCCGGTGGACGCCGCCGAGCTTCTCGGCGGCAGCGACCGCGGCGCGGGCGCCGTCGAGTGACCCGACCGTTAGGGTCAGCGAGTGGGTCAGGGCGTCGAGGATCGTGTCGGGTGGTATCTCTGCGAGCAGGAGGATCGGTGCCGAGACGCCGCTCCCTCGCAGTTCAATGCCCTCATCGACAATGGCGACCGCGAGCGAGTCCGCGCCCCCCGCGAGCACCGCCTTCGCGGTGAGCTGGGCGCCGTGACCGTAGCCGTTCGCTTTCACGACCGCGCACAGCTTGGTGTCACCCAACAACGTCTTGATGACGCCCACGTTGTGGGCTATCGCCGAGGCCGAGATCTCAGCCCACGCGGGACGACGCACGCCCTCAACTGGCACGAGCGACCTCGGGACCCGATCCCACGACGAACGCGACCGCGCTCATCTGGGTGTGCGACAACGAGACGTGCAGGCTCGCGACGCCGTGACGACGAGCGAGTTGCGCGGCGGGTTCGTGCAGATGGATCGACGGCGCGCCACTGGGCGCCTTTCGCACTTCAATGCTGCGCCACGGGGCCGCCCCGATGCCGCAGCTGAGCGTTTTGAGCACCGCCTCTTTGGCGGCGAAACGCGCGGCCAAGCGCTCAGGGCGCGACTTCGCGTCGAGGCGTTCCTGATCGGTGAAGAGGCGCTCGACGATGCGCGGGTGACGCGTCAACGCCAACGCGAATCGCTCGACGTCCACGACGTCGACGCCGACCCCCACCGTCGCCACTACTCGACCGTCACGGTCTTGGCGAGGTTGCGCGGGCGGTCCACGTTTCGCCCGAGGCCGCGGGCCATGGAGTACGCGAACAATTGCAGGGGCACGATGTCGACCATGGGCGTGAACATCGGTTCAGTGGCGGGCACGCGCAGCACGTAGTCGGCGACCGAGTCAATGTGCTCGTCGTCATCGGTCGCGACCACGACGACACTGGCCCCACGGGCCTTCACCTCGGCGAGATTGGAGAGCATCTTCTCGTGCATCGACGGGTCGGTCGCGACCGCGACGACGACGACGCCGGGCTCGATGAGCGCCAACGGTCCGTGTTTGAGTTCACCGGCCGGGTAGCCCTCGGCGTGCAGGTAGGTCAGTTCCTTCAACTTCAGCGCACCTTCGAGCGCCGTCGGGAAACCCACGTGACGACCCAGGAAGAAGAAGTCGTGGGCGTGCAAGAGTTCCTTGGCGACCAGTTCCACGTGACCACGTCGATCGAGCGTGGTGGCGACTTGGGCGCTCACGGCGTTGAGCCCGAGAAAGAGCGCGTCGATGTCCTTAGGCTCCAGGGTCCCACGCAGTTGGGCGAGGCGAAGCGCGAGCAGCTCGAGCGCGGCCACCTGGGCGACGAAGGCCTTGGTCGAGGCCACCGACACCTCGAGTCCGGCGCGGGTGTAGATAACAGCGTCCGCTTCGCGCGCCAGTGACGAGTCGACGATGTTGGAGATCGCGACGACGTGCGCACCGCGGCGTTGCGCCTCGCGGGTGGCCTGGATGGTATCGATGGTCTCGCCGCTCTGGGACACCCCGATCACCAGGGTGCCGATCTCGACGATCGGGTCACGGTAGCGGTACTCACTCGAGATGTCCACCTCGACACTGATGCGTGCCCAGCGTTCGATGGCGTACTTGGCGACGAGCGCGGCGTGGTGCGAGGTGCCGGCCGCCACCAGCACGACCCGCTTCACGTCTCTCAGCTCTTGGTCACTGATGCGCAGTTCGTCAAAGGCAATGGTGCCGTTTCGTCGACGTCGGTCGAGCAGCGTGGCGCGAATGGCGTCGGGCTGCTCGTTGATCTCCTTGGTCATGAAATCGTCATTGCCGCCCTTCTCGGCGGTCTCGAGGTCCCAGTCGATCTGGAGCTGGCGCAGGCGAACGGGCGCGCCCTCGAGGTCGATCGCGCGAAAGCCCTCGGGCCCGAGGCGCACGATCTCGTCGTCGTTGACGGCGTAAAAGGCGGTCGCGCGGTCGAGGATCGCGGGCACGTCACTCGCGAGGTACGTGACGCCAGGTGCGGTGCCGACGACGAGCGGCGAGATGCGACGCGCCGCGACGATCACGTCGGGTTCGTTCGCGTCCATCGCCGCGAGCGCGAAGGCCCCGCGCACGAGCAGCAGGCTCTGTCGAACGGCTTCAATGAGTTCCAGGCCGAGTCGTCGCTGGTCTTCGATGAGGTGCGCGAGCACCTCGGAGTCGGTCACCGACGTGAAGCGGTGACCGCGCGCCTCGAGCTCCTCTTGGAGCTCGGTGTGGTTCTCGATGATGCCGTTGTGGATGATGGCGATGTTGCCCGAGCAGTCGAGGTGCGGGTGGGCGTTCATGGCCTCGGGGGCGCCGTGGGTGGCCCAGCGCGTGTGGCCGATGCCCGAATGAAAGCCAGTCGGCGCACTGCGGCATTCGTCGCGAAGGGCCGCGACCGACTCCGTGCCGGCGGCAGTACGAGCCCGCCACGTCTGGCCCTGTCGCACGAGGGCGATGCCCGCTGAGTCGTACCCGCGGTACTCCAGTCGCTGGAGTCCTTCGAGCAATGTCTCAAGCGTGTCGGAGGATCCGACGACCCCGATGATGCCGCACATGGTGGCCATCCTACTCGGGGCGATAAATTCATCGCCTTCGACCTTCGAGCTTCGACCTTCGACCTTCGACCTTCGAGGCCACGTCACCTGGCGTGGGCTCAGTCGAACTCCTAGCGACGATGGCCCAACTATCGAAGCGGCGAGCGGCGTGTGTGTACCAGTCAACACCCATGCGATCGAGTGCGTCCGGACCCAAGTGATGCCATCCTCTGAAGGGCGCTTTCACAGTATCGGCCACACGATTACCACCATCACGTCACCACTCACGCTGGGTCGGCCATCAATTGAGCACCTGACGCTTCCGATACTGACAGGGTCCATTCGCACCGACTCACTGATTGCCTTGGATTGACCGCCCTTTCAAGCGATGCCATTTCCATGACGTCACAAGCGACATCGCGCGATATGGAACGAACGTGAGTTCCCCTACGCAGTCGATACTCGGCAAAAGGCCGTGGTCGGCCCCGCCGTGTCTTCTTGGCCTACCCTTTGACGCAGCAGAGGCATTCGGTCTGAGATCAATGGATTTCAGTGCCGATAATTATGGAATTCAAAGCCGAGAATAGTGGAACTTATGGTAGAATTTCCTTATGAAATATGAAAGACGACTACTTTCGATCATCGCCACCATGACTCAGGAAGAGCCCGTCGTCCTAGTCGAGGGCCCGCGGACCGTCGGAAAGTCGACGCTGGTGAAAACTCTCGCAAAGTCAACAAATGTCCCGCTCTTGGACCTCGATGAACCGGCCGTTCGAGCCGCAGTCGCCGCCGACCCCAGTTCCTTCATTTCTGGGGGTCCACCACTGTGTATTGATGAGTACCAGAAGGCGCCCGTCATTTTGGATGCGATAAAGGCCTTTCTCAACGCGCACCCGAGCGAAAAGGGCTTCCTCTTGACCGGCTCGGCTCGCCACGAGTCTTTGCCGCGAACCGCCCAAGCACTGACCGGACGCCTCCATCGGATCCAGATGTACCCGCTCACGCAGTCCGAGATTGACGGATCGGCGGAGAATTTCCTCGAGTCCGTATTTGATGAACCTCATCGTGCGTTCGCCCCCTACTCCTCCACTTCGATTCGTTCGGACTACGTGACGCGCTGTCTGCGCGGCGGCTTCCCTATGGCCGTTGAGCGCACTGGAACCGCACAGAGAAATCGTTGGCTCGACAACTACGTTCGTCTCACCCTTGAACGCGACGTCACCGAACTCAGCAAGATCCGCCAAGCAACCGTGCTGCCTCGCCTCCTCGCGGTTCTAGCGGGACAGACTGGCCAAGTCCTCAACGTCAAGAACACCGCATCAAAACTTGCGATGGATGAGAAGACTGCAGGTTCGTACGTGCGACTTCTAGAGTCAGTATTTCTGGTCTACCTCCTCCCTGGGTGGGGCAAGACACTCAGCTCAAGGGCAACCGCTCATCCGAAAATTCATATCATCGACTCCGCCGTCGGTGCCCGTCTCCTTCGTCTGACCCCTGAGAAGCTCGCGAAAAACGACCCCACAGCATTAACCGAGTTTGGTCATGTGCTCGAGTCTTTCGTAGTGGGTGAATTGATCCGTCAGACAACGTGGCTCGCCAACATCTCCACGGTAGGTCACTGGCGAACGGTAGACAACGACGAAGTCGACCTTGTGATCGAACGCGACGACGGCCAGGTTGTCGCCGCAGAAGTAAAAGCCGGCGCCATTCTCAGCGCATCGGACATCGCACCCATGCTGCGACTACGCGAGAGGCTCGGACATCTCTTTCACGAAGGAATCATCTTCACTACCGGCAATGCTGCGTACACGCATCCGAGCGGATTGCGGGTTGTGCCGATTGACCGCCTCTGGACTCGACGCAGAGGACCGCAATGAGGCTCTACATACCTCGATTGGTCGACGCCAACCCCGATCCTGCACCGTGCGCGTTCACGACAGGCCTGGACTAATTTCACACTGTGGTCCTGCCGGTTGGAACAAATGACTGGGCAGGTGCCCCGTCTCGGGTCAGGAGACGCCCGAGACCTCGAAGCACGAGCGCAGTCGGTTCGTGAATTCGCTTACGAAGTCGCCGTCGAGGGCCTCGATCATCACGCGCACGACCGGCTCGGTGCCCGACGGGCGAACGAGCAGACGCACGTCATCGTCAGCGACCGCGTAGCGCGCGCGTAACTCGTCGTACAAGGTGTGCACCTTCTCCTCGTCGAAAGCGGCCTTGTCGATGTTGATGAGTTCTTGGGGGACTCGTCGCCACGCCTCACGGGCCTGGGACGCGAGGGGACCTCGTCGTGCGACCAGATCGCACAACATGAGCCCCGTCAAGAGTCCGTCACCGGTTGGTGCGAGGTCTCGAAAGATCAGGTGCCCCGACTGTTCGCCACCGAATGTCCACGAGCGCTCCTCGAGCGCCATCAACACGTTGCGGTCCCCGACGTCGGTCTCGACGATTGCGAGCCCACTGGTCGCGAGGGCTTGGCGAAGCCCGAGGTTGCTCATCGTCGTCACGACCAGCCCCGCGTCTCGCACGTGTCGCTCGAGGAAGTCGAGCGCGAAGAGCACCATCATGTCGTCACCGTCTCGCACGTGGCCCTCGTGGTCGACCGCGATGAGGCGGTCCGCGTCGCCGTCGAAGGCGAGACCGAGGTCCGCGCCAAGTTCGAGCACCTTCGCCCTGAGGTCCGTGACGTCGGTCGAACCACAGTGGTCGTTGATGTTGCGACCATTCGGGTGGTCGTGCAGCGTGGTGACGTTCGCGCCGGTGCCTTCGAAGAGTTCGTGCGCGACGTGCGACGCGGCGCCGTTGGCGCAGTCGAGCACGAGGCGCAGTGACGAGACGTTCCCAGGCACGAGGTGGCGAAGGTGCACCGCGTAGTCGTGCTCGGCCGTCGGATCGACGGGGACCTCTACGAAGTCGACGCTCGTCGGCGACGCTGCGTCGTTGAGCGCGTGGGTCACCGCCTGTTCGGTCGCGTGATCGAGCTTTGCGCCACCGACGCCGAGGACCTTGAGGCCGTTGTCGTAGTACGGATTATGTGAAGCGGACACGACGATGCCCGCGCCACCTCGCTGTTGGGCGATGACCGCGACGCCGGGCGTCGTGAAGTACCCGAGGTTTATCGCCGCGGCGCCACCATCGCTGAGTCCCGCGAGGACCGCGCGTGCGAGTTCTGGCGAACTGACGCGTGTGTCGTAGCCAACAAAGACGGGCACCGAGAAGACAAGCGCCACCGCGCGACCCAACCGGTAGGCGAGGTCGACCGTGATCTCTTCGTAGGCGCGCCCTCGAATGCCGTCCGTGCCGAATCGCACGGTCATGGTCATTAACGCTTTGAGTACTGAGGGGCCTTACGGGCTTTCTTGAGACCGTACTTCTTGGTCTCTTTCTTTCGAGCGTCACGCGTCAAGAGGCCGGCCTTCTTCAGTGAAGGTCGAACGTTCTCGTCGATCTCGAGCAGTGAGCGCGAGATGCCGAGGCGCAGTGCGCCGGCCTGGCCCGCAACGCCGCCACCCTCGATGGTCGCGTCGATGTCGTAGGTCTGTTGGGCGTCGATGAGACGCAGCGGCTCCATCACCATCTGGCGGTGCGTGGCGGAGGTGAAGTAGTTGTCGAACGCGCGCTTGTTGATTGTGATGGTGCCGGTGCCGGGGCGAAGGCGCACTCGCGCGACCGCTTCCTTGCGACGACCAGTTGTTTGGGTGAGTGGACTAGACACGAACTGTTCTCCTTAACCGCGACGGATCGCCGAGGTGTCGTACATCGTAGGTTGCTGAGCGGCGTGCGGGTGCTCGCCACCGGCGTACACGAACAGCTTTGACATCTGCGCGCGGCCCAAGCGGTTCTTCGGGATCATGCCCTTGATCGCGTCGTGCACGAGGGTCTCGGGCTCATTGTCCATCAAGCTCTGCCAGGACTTCGATGTGAGACCACCCGGGTAGCCCGAGTGGTGGTACGCGAAGTTCTGGGCGGCCTTGTTGGCGGTGACGACCACCTTGTCGGCGTTGATGATGATGACGAAGTCGCCCGTGTCGACGTGGGGCGCGAAGTAGGTGCGGTGCTTACCGCGCAGCAACGACGCGGCGACGGTGGCGACGCGGCCGAGCACGAGGCCCTCGGCGTCGATGACGCGCCACTCGCGCGTGATGTCATTCATCTTCGGTGTGTAGGTTCGCACAGTTCTTCCTTCAGCGATCTTTAGGACGTTCTCCGAAACGGGAGTCCTAAGGGACTCTCTACCTTACAAAACCTGAGGGCCCTCCGGCAAATTGGTCATATCCGACCCCGACCAGACTAAGGCCCCGCGCGGGCGCGGGCGGCGGCAGAAACTGACGCTCTGTGCTCTCCAGCCTTAGTTTTACTGTGTTTTCGGGCAGTCGTCCCTGTCCGATAGCCACCATCGTCGAGGTCAGACAGCGCACCATGTTGTGGCAGAAGGATTGGGCGCGAATGGTGAGGCGAACGGCCGGCGCGTTATCTGGACTCATCCCCCACTGGTCTTCAATACGCTCCCAGCGTGCGCTCATCACGTTACGAAGCAGCGCCTCACCGGGTTGGGCGTTGGTCGGACGTCGACAGAACGCGCGAAAATCGTGGGTTCCAAGGACCGCGTCGGCTGCTCGCTGCATCGACGCGACGTCGAGCGGGCCCTCGACGCTCCAGGACCAGACGTCGTTGAACGCGAGCGCCGGCGGCCTCGATTCGAGCACCAGGTACCGGTATTCGCGCCACAGCGCCGAGAACCTCGCGTGAAAGTCGTCACTCACGGGCTGGGCGCGCATGATGCGCACCTGTCCGCGCAACTGCTTGTTGAGCGAACGCATGAGCCGTTCAGGGTCGCTACCACGGTGTCTCGCGAACAGTCGCGTCGGAAGATCGACGTGCACGACCTGGGCGAAGGCGTGCACCCCGGTGTCGGTGCGCCCGGCGCCCACGATCTGGGGTTCTTCGTCCATGTGAAGGGTGCTCGCGAGGGTCGAACGCAGCAGTCCGACGACCGTCGTGAACTCGGGTTGGTACGCGAAGCCGTTCAGTCCGTTGCCGTCGTAGGCGAGATCAAGCCTCCAGCGTTGCGCAGAGGCGTCTGAGTGATCAGACGAACTCAATGCGCGCCATCGGAGCGTTGTCGCCCTGGCGCGGTCCGAGCTTCAAGATGCGCGTGTAGCCACCAGGACGCTCGGTGTAACGAGGTGCGATCTCCGTGAACAGCTTGTGCGTCATGTCCTTGTCGCGGATGAACGCAACGACGCGACGCTGGGCGTGTACCGATCCCTCGGGTGAATTCTTCGCGGCGGTCACGACCTTCTCGACGATCGGTCGAAGGGCCTTGGCCTTGGCTTCGGTGGTGACAATGGACTCGGCCGCGATCATCGAGGCGACGAGGTTGCCCATCATCGCCTTCTGGTGGGCGCTGTCGCCACCGAACCGCTTGCCCTTGGTAGGTGTGCCGCGCATTGTTAGTCCTCGATCCGCAGTGAGAGACCGCGCTCGTCCAGGCGGTCATTGACGTCCTTCAGCGACGTGGCGCCGAAGTTGGTGATGGAAGTGAGGTCACGCTCGGTCGCGTTGACCAGCTGGGCGACCGTGTTGATGCCGGCGCGCTTCAGGCAGTTGCGCGAACGCTCGGTGAGACCGAGCTCCTCGATGCGGATGTCCAGCTCGCTGGCGGCCGCTTGGGCGGTGCCGACGTCGCCGAGCTCGAGTGAGGGCGCCTCTTCGTCGAAGCTGCCGATCAGGCTCACGAGCGATCCGAGGGTCTTGCCGGCCGAGGCGAGCGCCTCACGCGGGCTGATCGAACCGTCGGTCTCGATGTCGATCACCAGGCGGTCGAAGTCCTTGGACTGCTCGACGCGCACGGGCTCGATCTCGAAGCTGACCCGACGCACGGGGGTGAAGATCGCGTCCAGGGGAATGACACCGATGGTCGACGAGCCCTTGTTGCCCTCGGCACCGACGTAGCCCTTGCCGCGCTCGACGGTCAACTCGAAGGTGAGCGCAGCCTTGGCGCTCGTGAGGTAGGCGAGGTGCAGATCGCTGTTGAGGATCTCCACGTCCGCGGTCGTCGACAGGTCGGCGGCGGTCACGGGACCCTCACCGTGCTTGTCCAGGCGCAACGTGACGGGCTCGTCGGAGTGCACGACCAGCAGGAGGTCCTTCAGGTTGAGACAGATGTCCTGCACGTCTTCCTTCACGCCCTCGATGACACCGAACTCGTGCAGCACGGCGTCGAACTTGACGCGTGTCGCGGCGGCGCCGGGGATCGAGGACAAGAGGGTGCGGCGAAGCGAGTTACCCAACGTGTGGCCAAAACCAGGGTCGAGCGGTCCGATACCGAATGACTGCTGGTTGTTGACTTCGTCGCCGAGGGCTTCGATGGTTGGTCGCTGGATGATCAACATGGGGACTCCTTACGAGTGCTGAGAATTACGTTTACTTCGAGTACAGCTCGACGATGAGCTGCTCGTGGATTGATTCGTCGATCTGCTCACGCTGGGGAACGACTCGCACGGTGACGTTGAAGCCATTCTCGGTCACCTCGAGCCAGCCCGGCACCGTGCGGTCCAGGACGTCCAGGTTGCGCTTCACGTTGAAGTTCTCGCGGGTCACGCTCTTCAGCCCGATGACCTCACCGGGGCGCACGCGGTACGAGGGAATCGTCACGCGCTTACCGTTCACGGTGACGTGACCGTGACGTACGAACTGACGCGCCTGGGAGCGAGACGCACCCCACCCCGCGCGGTACGCGACGTTGTCAAGACGCAGTTCGAGGAACTGCAGCAGGTTCGTACCAGTCATGCCGGGACGACGGCTCGCCTCTTCGTAGAGGTTGCGGAACTGCTTTTCCAAGATGCCGTAGATGCGACGGGCCTTTTGCTTCTCACGAAGCTGGGTCAAGTACTCCGAACCCTGACGCTGACGGTCACGACCGTGCATGCCCGGAGGGAACGCACGGGTCTGACGGTCTGAGTTCTCAGCCACGGGGCACTTCATGGTGAAGCAGCGCTCACCCTTCAAGTACAACTTGGTGCGCTCACGACGACAAAGTCGGCACACGGGTCCTGTATAACGAGCCATACTCTTCCTTAGCCTCGACGACGCTTCTTAGGGCGGCATCCGTTGTGGGGTAGCGGGGTGACATCCTTGATGGCCACCACTTCAATGCCGGCAGCGGCAATTGATCGAATAGCGGTCTCACGGCCAGAGCCGGGACCACGCACGAGCACGTCGACCTTCTTCACGCCGTGCTCCATTGCGGCACGCGCGCACTTCTCGGCCGCCAACTGCGCGGCGTAGGGGGTTGACTTACGCGAACCCTTGAAACCAACCTGGCCCGACGAGGCCCACGACAACACGTTGCCCTCAGGGTCGGTGATGGACACGATGGTGTTGTTGAACGAGCTCTTGATGTGCGCGACACCAAACGCGATGTTCTTTCGTTCCTTCTTTCGACCCTTACGGGCCGTGGTTGGCTTAGCCATTACTTCGTTACCTTCTTCTTACCGGCGACTGTGCGCTTTGGTCCCTTGCGGGTACGAGCATTGGTGCGCGTGCGCTGTCCGCGAACGGGCAGGCCCTTGCGGTGACGGATCCCCTGAAGGCAGTTGATCTCCATCTTGCGCTTGATGTCCTGGGCGACGTCACGACGAAGGTCACCTTCGACGGTGACGTTCTGGTCGATGTAGGCACGCAGCTTGTTGACGTCGGCCTCGCTCAAGTCCTTCACGCGTGTCGACTCGTCGATCTCGGTCGCGGCGCAGATCTGCTGTGCGGTGGTCGGTCCAACTCCAAAGATGTACGTAAGTGAGATCACCGTTCGCTTCTCGCGTGGGATGTCTACTCCTGCAATACGGGCCATGTTCTTCCTCTCCTAGCCCTGGCGCTGCTTGTGACGCGGGTTCTCGCAGATCACGCGCACGTGACCCTCTCGGCGAATGACTTTGCACTTCTCACACATCGGCTTGACGCTGGCGCGAACCTTCATGTCTTTTCTTTCTCGAACTGTTGGAACGTGAGCTATTTGTAGCGGTAGGTGATGCGTCCGCGGGTCATGTCGTAGGGGGTGATCTCCACTTGGACCTTGTCACCGGGCAGAATTCGGATACGGTGCATGCGCATCTTGCCCGAACTATGGGCAAGAACGGTGTAACCATTCTCCAACTCGACGCGGAACATTGCATTTGGTAGAGGCTCGACGACGGTCCCCTCAACGGTGAACGCATCTTCCTTTGGCTTGCTCAGGTTCTTTCTCCTTGTTACGGCACTTCTGGGCGCGTTGGAGCAACTACTCCCACGCGGATGGACCTACTTGGCTAACCAAATAGGTCGGCTGACTATTCTACCGAATTTTCACGCGAACGCAAAAGCGGAGGTTTTTAACCCCGCGCGCGACGAACGTAGACCCCGTCGTCTCTCCACAGTACCGCGCCGCGTGAAGGCGTCACCCGTGCTCTGGTGGTGCAACCTTCCGGTTCTCGCGGGCTCGCCACTCGCCGAGGCAGCGGTGCTAGCGCTCACTGACCCTCGAGGAAGACCTCATTGAGCCGAGTCAACGTATCGTACCTGATCAGGAATATTGCCTTCAGGCGCGTGGCGAGTACGGCCGCCGCTTGGCGGGCTCGAAAGAGCGCCAGGGGCACGTTGTAGGGGGCGTAGCCCACCACCATGATGCGAGGCTTGGACGCCATCCTGGTCGCAAAGGCCAGGATCTGTCGCTTCGCCGGGGCGCTCAGGTAGCCCGTGTAAGGGGCGAAACCCACGCGCAACGGGGCGAAGAAGCTCGCCGCTCGAATGAAGAGCGTCGTCGTCGTCGAAAGGCCGCCCGCGCTGAAGGTCACCTTCACCGGGCCCGTTGCGCCCTTCAGTGACAGGCCTGAGAAGTGGGCGACGCCGTTCGCGAGGGTCGCCTGGTTGTGCTGGAGGGTCGTCCCAGCCCCCGTGCCGCTCGCGGGCGAGGCGTTGGTGAGCGCCACTTGCGCGGTGCCCGAGGTCGAGACCACGTTGCCGTAGGCGTCGACGAGTTTGAGGACCGGCTGGACGGCCAAATTCTGGCCGCTCAGGGTGTTGGGCGCCGGCGGGGTCGCCATGACCAGTTTCACGGGGCTTCCAACGAGTACCTGGACCCTCGCGGTGAGCGGCGTCGTAAGTATCGAGCTCGTGAAGGTGAGCGTGTAGGTACCCACCTTGGCGTCGAGGGCAAGCGCGCTGAACGTTGCGACGCCGTTCACCACGTTGACGCTGGCGCCGAGCGGTGTACCGGTGCTGGGTGACATCGTCACCTTCACGGTGCCGCCCGCGCTGCCCACGAGGTACCCCGAGGAATCAACCACCTCTATGACGGGCTGGGCACTCAGCGTCGCGTCGCTCGCGACGCTCGTCGAGGGCGCGACACTGAAGACCAACTTCGCCGGCGCCCCCGCGAGTTCGAAGGTCACTGCGGTACTCGTCTCGAATCCCGCGACGCTGAAGCGCAGTTGGTAGCTACCGATCGCTCCGGTGATGCTGAGCGCGCTGAAGGTGGCGACACCGTTCACCAGAGTGGCCGTACCCCCACTCAGCACACCAGCCCCCGAGGTCAGTATGGCGCTCACCGTTCCGGTGTACGTCGTCACGACGTTGCCCGCTACGTCTTCGATCTTGACGACTGGTGGATTCTTCGCCGCTACCCCGCTACTGCTCGAGACAACATAGGGCGGCGCCACGACGAGTTGCGTGGCGGGTCCGACGCTCAGCGAGAAGACCGAACTCACCGCCGCCGCCACGCCGGCACCCTGGAAGAGCAGCGCCACGCTGCCCGAGGCGCCGTTGACTGCGAGTGACGTGAAGGTGGCGACGCCGTTGACCGCGATCGCGGTGTAGTTGCTCAAGGTCCCCGTGCCGTAGTCAATACTGGCGGTGACCGGTGCGTTGTAGGCGGTGACCACGTTGCCGTAGATGTCCTCCACTCTCACCACGGGTTGCAGGACGAGCGGTAGCCCCGCTATTGATCCACTCGGTTCGGTCGAGATGACGAGGTGGGTGCCCGTACCCACCTCGTAGAGAGAGACGCTCTGTGCGCTCGTGAGACCCGAGGAGGAGAACGTGACCGCGAAGGTCCCGGTGCCGGTGAAGGTCAGGCTCGTAAATCTGGCGACGCCGTTGACCACGTTCGCCGCGGCGTTCGTTAGTACCCCGCTTCCCGAGGCGAGCGTCGCGCTCACTGTGCCAGTGGCACTCGAGACGAGGTTGCCACTCGCGTCCTCGACGTAGATCACCGGCTGGGTCGTGAACGCCGTACCGCTCGCGACCCCGTAGGGCTCAGTCACGACCGCGAGCTTGGTCGCCACCCCCGCGGCCGAGAGTGTGGCGCTCGTCGCACTGGTCAGTGACGGTGACGTGAAGTTCAACGTGACGCGCCACTGCCGGTGAAACTCAAGACACTGAACGTCGCGACCCCGTTCGTGACCGTGGCGCTCGCGTTGGTGAGGGTGCCGCTCCCTGAGGCCAGTGTTGCGCTCACCGTACCGATGTACCCGCTCACCACGGTGCCGCTCGCGTCTTCGACCTTCACGACCGGTTGGGTCGTAAAGGCCGTGCCGCTCACAACCCCCGCGGGAGCCGTTGTCAGAACGAGTTTCGTGGCGGACGCGGACACACTCAGGGCATTGCCCGTCGCCATCGAGAGCCCCGGGGCGAGGAACCCGATGGTCACGCTGGCGCCGGCTCCACTCACGCCGAGCGTGGTGAACGTGGCAACACCGTTCGTGATCGTGGCGCTCGTCGTGCCGATGAGCGTGCCCGTACCCGAGAGCAGTACTGCGGTCACCGAACCCGCGAAGGTGGTGACCAGGTTGCCACTCGCGTCCACGACGTCGATCACCGGTTGGGTGGCGAAGGCTGAACCGTTGGCGGCGCCGGCCGGCTGGGTCGTAATCGAAAGGGCGCTCGCCAATCCAGCGATGGTGAAGGATCCACTCGTCGCGCTCGTGAGCCCCGAGGCGCTGAACGCCAGCGTGTACGAACCCGGCGTGGCGGTGAGCTTGAGGGCGCTGAAGGTCACGATGCCGTTGACCGCCTTGACTGAATTTCCAGCCAAGGTGCCCGAGCCGGTGGCGAAGGCAACCGCCACCGTCGTCGAGTTGTCGGTCGTCACCACGTTGCCGCTCGCGTCTTCGATCGCCACGACGGGTTGTTGGGTCATCACCGAGCCACTCGTCGCGCCACCTGGTTGGGTAGTCAACGCCAATTTGGCGGCGACGCCGGCCACCTCGATCGTTGAACTGGTCACCGACGCGTACCCGGGAGCCTGGAAGAGCAAGGTGAACGGTCCCGGAGTGAACGCCGTGATGACGAGACCAGTGAACTTCGCCACGCCGGCGCCCGCGATCTCGTACGGGAGCGAGAGCGACCCGCTCCCTGACGCGATGCTGATGGTCACTTTGGGCGTGACCGGCGACACGTTGCCATTGGCGTCTTCGAAACTGACGATGGGGATCGTGTTCGTCGCCAGCGCCAGGCCACTCGTGGCGTTGGTCGGGATCTGGGTGATCACCATCTCGATCGCGGTGCCTCCGGCCATCGTGAGCGACGTCGCCACCGTTGACAGCCCCGATATCCCCGAGGCGAAGAAGCTGAGCGTGACGCTGCCACTGGTACCAGTGATCGTCAGTCCACTGAAGATCGCCTCACCTGAGATGATCGACGCCGAAGCGTTGGTGAGCGTGCCCGTGCCCGCGGTGAGGACCGCGTTCACCGTGCCGCTCGCGCCAAGGTCGACGTTGCCACTCGCATCCTCGACATCGATTATCGGCTGGGTCGTGAGCGCGACCCCGCTCGCCGCGCCGGCGGGCGCCTTCGCGTACGCCAACTGCGTTGGGGTGCCCGCCGCCAACTGAAACGAATAACTCGTCGCTGAGGACAGTCCGCTTGAAGTGAAACTGAGTGCGTAGAGCCCGGCCAGACCCGTGATCGTCAAAGAGCTGAAGGTCGCGACACCGTTGACCGCGGTCACCGTCGCGTTGGCGAGGGTTCCCGTACCGGCAGCGAACGCTGCGGTCACGCTGCCCGAGAAGGTGGTGTCAACGACGCCCGAACCGTCTTCCGCCGAGACAACGACGGGTGTCGAGAAGGCGGCTCCGTTGGTGGCACCCGCGGGCTGGGTCGTGACGACGAGTTGGGTGGCCGCGCCCGCTGACGCCGGACTGATCGAAAAAAGCGCCGGAAGGATGCCGACGAGCAGGGTCGCTGCGAGCCCTCGGGCGAGCAGCGAACGTGCTTTCCGATAAAGCACCGTTGACGTTGCATTCATCGGGCTTCCCTTCGGGTGAATAAGAAATTATTCGGACAAAAAGACTACGTAAGGGTAGGTATGAAGGCAAGTATTACCACGTACGAATTTTGAACAAACCCATGATCAGGGACTTCGTCAATGAACTCCGTCACCGACGTCTGAAAAGTAGCAGATGATGGCGACAATTTGTCGAATACCCCTGCGCGGCGATCGTTCGCTGTACCCGCGCCCTTCGAACACCGGACCTGGGGCGAACGTGGCGTCACCCCTTCTTTTTGCGCTTCTTCTCTTTCTTCCTTTTCTTCTTCGGGTCTTTAGGAGATTTCTGCGCCTTCGCGTCGTCTGGGAATCCGGCTTCTTTCTTCGACTTCTTTGGTTCCTGGACCGGACGCTCACGTTCGTCACTCGCCTCGGGTGCGCCAACTGGTTCTGCGCGAATGACGTCACTCGAGATGGCTGCACGCTCGAGGTCCACCCGAGCGTGGTCAGACTCTGGGGGCAACCCCTCGATGTGCTCGCCGGAGCCGACCGGGCTCTCTGGTGGGGTCGTCGGGGCCTCCTGTACAGACACGCTCGTTGTCGAAACCGGGGCGTCGCCCGTGCTCCGTCTCCTGCGCCGCTCGTCGATCACGCCAAAGAAGAAGTAGAGCAGCCAGATGACGACGAGCGCCACGAAGAAGATAACGCCCTCGATGCTCGTAGCGAAGTGGAAGGCGTAGCCAAGGACCGGCACGACGAGCCAACGGCGGCCAACGACGTCGTTCGCGGGTGTCGTGAACTCAACACCCATGGGGTGGCCACTCTCGCTGAGCACGATCGGGCCTGTCGGCGAGTGTTCGACACGCACAACGCGTTGCATCACCGTGGCCGGCAGATCGTAGGTCACGCGCGCCGAGCTCGAGACCCGAACCGCGATGACGTCACCCTTCTTCAGCGTGTTCACGTGCACGGGGGCGAGTACCACCAGCTCACCACTTCGAAGCGTGGGTCGCATCGACGACCCCTCGACGGCGACGACCGGTGGATTGACGTGTACGACGAGTGCCACGTAGGTGTAGCCCGCCGCTGAGAGCACGAGAATGACCGGTATCAGGTACCACACCACCAGTGACACGAAGCGACGCCACCGGCGCGCGGGGCGAACTGCTTTCACTGTGGCCCGTCTACTCATCGTGTTCACCCCCGGACGAATCTCACGTCGCTGCCTCCAGTGCGGGGCCACGGCTGGCCGCACTGACTCGAATGTAGTGACCACACCCACTGACTCGTCTCTTCGTGAGCACCTCGAACGTCATCACCCGCCAACGACAGCGCAGTGTTCACGGTGGGTTCAACGCACCTATCGGTGCTTCTTCGAGGACCTCTTGGCAGACTTCTTCTTCGACGGCCCCTTGTCAGATTTCCCAGCTGGCGTCTCGGGCGTCTCTTTCACCGGTGGTGAGGTAATGGCCTCAGTGGCGACCGCGACGGCCCCTAGGCCGACGGCGCTGGTGGTGTCATTCGCGGCCGGTTCGGGCCCGTCGGTGGGCTGTGAAACCCCATGGTGGGGGTCTGGACGATTCGGGTCATGGGTCTCGACGTTGCTCGACGGTTGCGGTTGCACAAGGGGGCGTGCATCCTCGCTCGAGCCAGCGACCTGCGCGCGACGGCGCCTGCGTCGACGGCGCAGAGCGAAGAGCGACAACACCAACATGAGCAGCACCAGTGCACCCGCGCCGATCAACAGGGCCACGCCCCACGTCGGGATCTTGGCAGGTGGCAGTGTCGCGTACACACCCTTCGCGATCGGTACCTGCACGGACGGCGTGGCCACGGGGATCTTGACGCTGCCCGTCCACGCCGCGGGCGCGACGCTGCCGTAGTTGAGTTGGACCACACAGTTGGCAATGGACTTGAACTGGACGGCGTTCACCGGCACCGTTGCGCTCTGGCCCGGCAGGACGGTGTTCACATCAACCGGCAGTGACTTCTTCAGCCCGTTCTCGGTACAGATGGCGGTGCCGATCCCCTTCGCGTAGCGCTGGCCCTGGTTCTGGACCACGACCATGATGCGAGGAACCGTGCCGATGTAGGCGCCCGACACGCCGGTGATGACGAGTTTGGAGCTGAGTTGGGACAGGGCGCCGGTGGATATCGCCACGCCGATCGTGATCTCATGGATGATGATCGCGTTGACGCTCGTCTTCTGGTTGCCACCGATGACCGTCGCGCCCGGGGTCTGGGCGGGCTTGGCGGTGATACCCGCCAGGTACTGCGACGGGGCGGTCCCGGCGGGAACCCTCACGGAGAAGGGAAGTGTCAGGCTCTGGCCGGGCGAGAGGTTGACGCTGCTCGGCAGGCCGGTGATCCAACACGCGGTTCCACTGCAGGGCTCGAACGCGCCTTCGAACGCCGTGCCGGAGTTCGACGCGGTCACGCCGAGCGCGGGACTTATGAGCAGGGTCTCGGGACTCCTCCCCTGGTCACTCACCACCACGCTGTCCGAGACGCTCTGGCCCGGCAGGACCTGCATCTCGAAGTACGGCCGCGAGACGCCGTGGCTGTCGGGACTTGGCGAGAGTCCAAAAGGCGCGGAACCCGAGACACCGATGGCGAAACTCGGCACTGCTGACCCCTGAGCGACGAGCAGCGCCACGAGCAGCGCACTGGCGGCGCGGCCCATGACGCGCATCGCGCCTCGTGCGTTCGTAGCTGACGTGAAGATCATGGACCTGAACCAATCGCAAATGTAATGACGGACGTGTAGGAGCCTGCGTAGACGTTGGGTGGCACCTTCAACCACCAACCCACCGGTTGCGCCGAGGACGATCCACCAATGGTGAACGATCCGCTGCCGGTACCAGTGTTGGCAGAGAATATAACCACACTCGACGGTGACGATGGCGCGGTCGTGATCGCCACGGGGTACACCACCTGATTCGTGGGATTGACGCAGCTCGAGATGCAGGCCACGCTCGGGCCAGAGGTGGAGTAGGCCTGGGAGAGGCTCCCGTTGGTCCACAAGGTGCCACTGTCGTTGAGCGTGTGGGACCCTTGGGTGAAGGTGGTAGCCGAGAGCGTCACGTTCCAGCCGCTGTTGGTGCCGGTTTGATCGGACACGCCGTACTGCTGACCAGCAGTCACCTCGTTCACCACTTCAACACTGGAAGCGCTCAGCCCGGCGCTCCAGCCGAGCGATGAGGGAGGTGTGATGCTCACCGACGCGGCGAAGAATCCGAGGGCCGGGGTCGTACCCGAGTCGAGCGTGGCCCCACCATTCTTCGTCGATACCGCCGACGAATACGATCCCGCCGTCGCGGTGTTGGTGAGACCGGTGATCTGGATTGAAAAGACCGTCCCGCTCGGCACCCACACCGAACTGAACGAGAACGTGAGCGTGGTGCCCGAGAGTGACGCACTCGCGGAGGCGATACTCACCGAGCCCGCACTCACGGTGCCGACCCCGGGGGTTCCTCCGGTCCCGGGGGGCACCGTCATGGTGACCGCGGTGAGGTTGCTGTTCGAGGAGGTGTGAAAACCGAACGTGTAGGTGAC
>JABBNY010000144.1 GCA_019352095.1 Acidobacteriota bacterium | reverse complement strand
GGCCCTAGTCCTCGGGCGCGGTCGGTGTCGGGACCGCCGACGCGACGCTCCTGTTCCTGCGGTTGCCGTGGCGCTCCACGACACCCGCACCTGGTCAATGGTCGTCGCTCGGCAAAACCATGGAGGATATGTCAGCGAGGGGCGTTCCAGTTGCGTTGATCCAAGCCCGCCGAGGGCACGCGTGAGTGGCGACGAGTACCCGAAGGGGGGTTACGGCGGGCGTCACGCCTGGTCGCCGCGTGACGGGTCGCCGCGTGACGGGCCGCCGCGTGCGCCGCGTGCCCTCGGGCATGGACGTGAGGTCCACGTAGCCGCTCAGCCCACAGACACTGGCTCCTTCACGTGGTTCAGCTCCTGGCGTGAGTGAGGGTTGCCAGAGGTCGGCTTCCTCGAGCGTCGGGGAGAGAGGGCCCGTGATCTGGGTGTTCGACCGCGCCGGGACGAAGAACGTGACATGTCGTGTCCGACCGGCACTGAGGAACCCCGCGGTGCACCCCGCGCTATCGGCGCGCGATGACCCGGCGCGTGGACCTCGTCGGACGCTCACCCGCGTGGTGTCCTCGGGTGACTGGCGAGGGAAGTCGCGAGCGCCGCGTCCAGGAGTTCGACGTGGTCGCCCGCTTTGTTGGCCGTGGCGTTGCCGGCGCGCAGTGCGGTCTCACCGGTCCGGTCCGCGAACACGATCAGGGGGTGGAACCCGAAACCGCCCTTGTAATTCGCAGCCGCCTGCTCCGTGAGTTCGGAGTGCACGTCGACCAGTGACGCGTCGAAGCCCAGGGTCACGGGGTCACGGCGCCGCTGGTCTAACTTCTTCAAGATCTTGGCGCGCACCTCGACCAGAGCCGAAAGGAGTTCGCGTCGCTTCGGCGCGTCGAACGCGGGCCGGGTGCGAAAGACCGTCGAGTCCGCGGGGACCGAGGGGACCGAGCCGAACAGCTCTTCTGGGCTTCGCAGGTGTTCGATGTCCGCGCAACTCTCACCAGCCCCGGCGAGCACGAGGGCCATCTGCACCAAGACCTTGCCCCGGTCGCGCGGGCATGGGTTCATCGCGTTGAGAAATACGTGAGGAGAGCGACGCGCCCCGCCCCAACCGGTCCGCCAATGCGCCCAGGGCGTGCCGTCCGACGTGGGCCGCGACGCCGTGACCACCGCACTCCACCCCGACGTAATTCACTGCAGAAGTGGGCATCGGAGAGGTGCCCTTCTTGTGAGGTCTCTGGCTGTTGACGCCACGCCAGTTTCCCTGACGCGGAGGGCACTTTCGTGTAGTGCGGTCAGCCGGTCGGTCGAGCTCGTCAAGTATCGGGGCTAGATGCACCCGGGACCAGTCACGTCCCGGGTACTCGTCTCGTTGCGTCGGGCAGCCGGTCGCTCGAGCCCAGAGTTACATCTGGGCCCAACTCGGGGCCTTTGGGCTGATATTGCTCTTGGAGGCGGCCCAGGGGCGTCTCTGTCCGGACTTTCGTCAACAGATGAGATCTACCTTCGAAAACACCCCGTGGCGGGGTGTTTACGAAACTCCAACGTCCCTGATCCATTGAGTGTCGAAGGACAGGGAATCACGATGCTCCACACGTTTTTGACTAGTCCGACCACACATTGTCCAAAGGGGGCAGAGGGAACTCAGCTCAACTTCTTGAAATGGTCCCACGCCCAAAGGCAAGCAGGCCTCAGGTCGGTTCGACGTTTCCCGTCACTCCCGGCACGAAGGGGTGAACTTGGAAGCCACCTCGACACGCGTTGAAGTAGGTCGGCAGTGCAAAGACGGCCGTACTAGGCGGGATCGTGACGCGCAGGACCTTGAAGTTAGGGCACGAGGGGTTGGTGATAGCGGCATCGACGCCGGTCACGAGGAACGAGGCAATCCCTATCTTCGCGCGAAGGGTGACCGTGGGCAGTGGTTTGCTCGAATTCCATCCGCCCAGGTATGAGGTGCGAGTGGGCGTGCCGGTGAGAACTCGTTCGTTCCAGCGATTGATACCCTGCACCGTGGCGTAGCCCGAGAGAGTGCACGCATTCGCTCCGACATTGTGCACACGAACGATGACGCCGTCGTGCATCGAACCGCCGGGAGCACCGAGACTCGTCACTCGCAGGTGTGCGACGTTGCATCGGACCGCTCCCGTGGACACCGCGCTGAGGGTCGTCACACCGGACGCTCGTGGCGCCGTTCGCCCGACGTTGTTCCATGTAATGAGTCCCACGACGATGCCAAGAGCCATGAGAGCCACGAAGGCAAAGCGGGCGCGCCGCCGCCGAGTCTTTTGACGAGCCTCTTCGATCAGTACTTCAATGGGTTCGGGAGTCTCAACGAGGGGCGAGTCTTGTACGGGGGTGAACGTCACGCGATCTCCTTGCATCCGATGTCGATAATGGTACTATCAATCTTAGTTCTATGAGATTCTCCGAAGTCGACCGCAGCGAGCCCATCGCACTACACCTTCAGGTGGCTGCCGAGATTCGACGTGCGATAGCTGATGGTGAGGCGGACGAAGGTGAGCGACTGCCACCCGCCGTTGACCTCGCCGCCGTGCTCGGGGTCAACAAGAATACGGTGATTCGTGCCCTCCATGTATTGCGTGACGAGGGTGTCCTTGATTTCACGAGGGGCCGGGGTATTCGTGTGGTCGGGACGCCGGCTCGCAGCGCCCTTCTCACGAAGGTGAACGAACTCGTCTCACTGGCACGTGAGCAGGGATACCGCAAGGACGAACTCGCTTCGATGATCCTGTTGGTGCAATAGAGGGGAGTGACCGTGACTCTCTTGGTCGAAAAGAAGGAGAAACGACTGACAGAGGAGACCACAGTCCTTATTCCCGAAGCGCGCCTTCGCAAGCGCCGCCGTAGGCTGCGGACTGGCGTCATTTTGGTGATCGTAAGCGCCGTCGTGATCCTTGCCTCGACTTACGTTGGCGGATTGGGAAGCCATACCTTGCCTCGTTCTAGTGCTGGCGGCGGGCCGACCAAGGGTTCAGTGACCGTGCTCCCCGTGGGAACAGTCATCAGTATTCGGCGTTCGATGGCCTTTTGGGTTGGTTATGACACCAGCGGGCCGATTTCTGGCCATTTAGGGCTGGGTCAGCGGGGCGGAGCGAGTTCAAACGCCAGTGATTCCAAGGTTATCCAGCTTCGTGTGCTTCAGGTGCCGCTCGACTCACTGACTGGTTGAGTGCGGTAGCACGCCCGAACGGCACTATGACACTGGAGTACGTCAGGTACTTGACGTACTCAAAAGGACTGATACAATGACCTCCATGCAGACGCGACACTTCAACTCGTACTCAGCGGCCCGATCACACCTCCGCGACCTCCTGGACGCGGCCCACGCCGGGTACGTCACCACCCTGGACCGGGAACGCGAGCGCTACGCGGTGGTCGACGGTGACGTGCTTCGCGAGCAGCTCGCCACTTTGCTCCCGTCACACGCGGTCGCCGTCGCGGAAGGCGGCGGGTGGGCCACGTTTCTCCCGGGACTCCCGTTGTCTGGAGAGGGCGATGATCTCGATGGTGCCCTCGAGGACCTGATCGAGGCGCTGCGTGAGTATGCGGGAGACTGGAACGAGCGACTCCTTCACGCGCCGAACCATCGCGGCAACTGGGCGCTCGTGACCCTCGTCGAACTGAGCGACGACACGCAGCTCAAGGAGTGGCTGCTGGGCGCCGAACTCTCCGTGGCCCGATGACCTCCCGCGCCGCGAGCCGGCGCGAGCACCAGCGATTCTGCGAGGTCGAGGGATGGCAAGAGGTACGAAATTCGAGGGGAAAGCCAACCCAGCACCACATCACCTACGAACTTCTCTTGCACGACGGGAGCGTTCTGCGCACCCGCATCTCTCGCCCGGCCAACACCGAGGTGTACGGCCCGGGACTCTGGTCCCACATCCTCGACGATCAGCTGCACGTCACCGAAGCCGAGTTCTGGGAATGTGTGGACAACAGGAATCCTCCCCTTCGGGCGCGGACGACCAAAGAACCTGACTCGCCGCCGCTGCCTGCGCAACTGGCGTATCAACTCGTCCACACGCTGAAGTTGACGAGTGCTCAGATAGCGGCACTCACCTTCGAAGAGGCCGTGAGACTGATGACCGAATACTGGGCGCAGCCCCCGACCTGATTTGAAGATCGACATGCGGTTGATTGGGGGTGGCCAGTCAGCTCTTGCGAATGCTGGCGTTCAGGTCCAGCGCATCTCGTCAACAGGAATCTAAATCGTCCAAAATCGGTCTGGTGATGTCATAACCAACCCAAAAGGCCACCAAACGCCGGAAGCTCAGTCATCAATGCGTCATCGGTGACGGCGATCCAGATGCTCTCGCCGACGCGGGGGGTTGCCATATCCACCTTTTGGAGCAAGAGGTTCTCCAACGTCGAGCACTCCTATTTGACGACCACCAACAACGGTGGAGTCTCCTGGAGAGTTGGGGGATTGCTGCCCGCAGGGACATCGAACCCAAATTTCTCCTGGACACCAATGATTGCCTTCTTCACTTCCCAAGTTGGCTACATCGCAACGAGCTTTCCCCGAACTTTCTATCTCACATCCAATGGAGGTCGCACGTGGTCCAATGTTGCGGTCTCTGGTACTCCAACTGCGCTGTGGGCATCGAATGGTCAACTCCTCGTTACCACCGAGCGTTGCTCGAACTATTCGGCCCCGCCATTTTGCGGTACTACGTATTTAAGTTCCGTTCGCCCCGGTTCAGTTACCGCATGGAGCGCGTTGCGCATTCCCTCGGTGTTGTCGAAAACCAACTCTCCGGGAGCAACTATTTCCGCATACCCCGCAACGGTGATTGCGTGGCACCAGTCCACTGGCGTTGCGGTGGAGAACTATCTCTCCTCGCTACACGGGGCACACCTTCTCGCCACCGCCAACTCGGGGACCACGTGGCGCCCTCTTATCAACCAGTGTCCACAGGGCGGACAGCCCTTCGCTCAGGCGGTCAGCGCATTGCACTGGTACCTCATGTGCTCGGCGGGTGTCGGCATGGAAAAAGCGGAGAACTGGCTCTACGCGACGACCAATGCTGGCCTTACGTGGACGTTGTTGGCACAAGGTTCAATCTTGGCCGGTGCACCAAACATCGGCAACATTGGTGTCATGTCCGTGAATTCATTTGGGGCAAGTACCGACGGGGAGTACCTCTGGATTAACGGAGGACCAGGCTTCTTGCAAGTCAGCGCGGATGGCGGCCGCCATTGGAAATTTGTTGGTCCTGGCAGGTTCGGGAACACGTCGAACACCATCGGACTGAGTTTCATGAGTGTCGGTCATGATGCGTGGATGCCCATCTTGGAAGGTGGACTCGTTCGAACGACTGATGGAGTCACATGGAAGGTCCTGGGTCAAGATTCGCACCCTTGATGGGAGCAAAAGCGATGGGACGCAGGCGAAATGAATTGGCCTGGGTCTTCTGGAGACACAACGGAATTCCTAGGCCGGTTCAAATACCTAGGTTGGTTCACTACGGGGATCACGTCCATTTAAGGTGCGGAGCGACCAAGCGAACGTGCAAGTCGCGGCCCAACAGAGATGATGAGCACGAATGCCGCAACTGAGATGGCGGTCCCTAGCATGAAGGCGTCAGTCGACCCGCTTCGAACAATCACTACGCCGCCGAGTGCTGAACCCATCGCAACTCCAAGGTTGGATGCAGTGTTGATCCACGCGGATGTCTCTGCTCTGCCTGATTCAGACCCGAGTTTTTCAGCCGCGACAAAGGAAATGACGAGGACGGGTGCTATTACCGTGCCAAACACCGCCACGACAACGGTCAAGACGGCTAGGTCCGGGGCGACGGCGGCACCCGCCAGACATATAGTCAGGACCACTGAGAATCTGACGAGTTGTGCTGGTACCGAGCCGGATCGATTTCTCCTTCCCCACAACTGACCACCTATGACGCTACCCAGGGTCATCGCCGCGAGCACGTAACCGGCAGCTGCAGGGGTGCCGTTCTCTACGGCCCTGGCGGCCACGCTGACGTCGACAAGTCCCAGACTTGTCGACAGAGCAATAACGATGCTGAGCAGGATGGCAAAGCCTGGTGAACGCAAGGTTTTCGCCAACGAGGTCCCGCGGTGTACTGCCGCGTGTTGGTCATGAATCGCTACGGCCGGTGACCGGGCGAACAGTACGCTTCCCACGAACATGAGCCCCGCTGCGACGACGAGAGCGAGTGTGGGCCCGTCCAGCAATACCAGACCTCCTACGATCAGTGGCCCAACAGTGAAGAGCGTGTCCTCCACGCCCACGTCGAAACTGTAAGCCCGCTGGCGAGTCGCCACGCCTTCAATGAGGACCGCCCATACGGCTCGAACCGCGGGCCCTAACGGCGGCGAGAATAATCCAGTCAACCCAGCAAGAAAGGCGTACGCGGCGGAGTTTCTGACACCTCGTTCAGCGACGATGGCCAGGCTGAGCAGTGTGCCGCTGCTGACCATACCAAAGAGTGCAATGAGGCGGCGTTGGCCGTAGCGATCTATCCAACGGGACTTAACAGGTGCGGACAGGGTGCCGACGCCGTATGACGCGCTGGACAAGCCCGCGACGGCGAATGAACCGGACGCATGCTGGACGGCGAGTACTAGGGCGAGACCAACCGTGCCATAGGACAGGCGGCCTAAACTGGAAGCGATGAAAGTTGGTAGTGCGCCTGGCAGACGCAAGAGCGTCCGGTAGGGCACCACGTCCACGGAACGTGACATGAGTTCTCCTGAGATGAACGGCCTTGGCTCGACGCGTTTCTTGCGTGGCCAATCGCCTAATGGGTGGAATCAACGAACGCGCATCAGCGCGTTGAACCCATCTCTCAATCCCGGAGTGATTCCATGGCACGAACTATAGAGGTGCGCTGCATTCAACTTCAAGCATTCCCCTGAATCCATCTCCCATTGCCATCGCAAGTATTGCTTAGATTGTGGCTAATCATCGTGGACGAAG
>JABBNY010000005.1 GCA_019352095.1 Acidobacteriota bacterium | reverse complement strand
GTTGACCTCAGATGAACCAGTCGCCGCAGCGCTGGCGACTGGCACGACCGCCGGTCTTGCACTGGCGGCGCCGGTGGAAGCCTCCAATGAGTTCATTGTCTCGGACTTCTCTGGACAAGGTTTCGATGCGGCCACCGTCACCAATACCTCGAAGAAGCCGATCAAGGTCACGTTCAGCGTGCTGGGCGGCAATGGCTCCACCATCGCTTCGTCCTCGACGCAACTGCAGGGTTCGCTGACCCAAGACATCCTGCGCGCGTTCTCGGGACTGTCGACCTTGAAAGGTCACTCGCTCATGATCACGAGCTCCACGCCCTCGCTGGTGGTCTCGACCACCCTGCCAAGCAGGCCGGCCGGGATTGTGGTGGTGAATCCCCTAGACCGCCGGTAGCGTCGGGGGCTGCCAGGTCGGGGCCACGGGAGCGGGGGTCGGCACTGGTGGCACCGGCGTTTCCGCGATCGCAGATTTGCGGTGAGCACTCTTGAGCGAACTGACGGTCTTGGTGCCGTGCGCGTGCACCGGCTCGCCGTGAGCTTCGTCGATGAGCTGCGCCGCGGTTTCGCCGTCGACCGTCTCGTGCTCGAGCAGGGCCGCTGTCAGCGCTTCGAGTCCTCGACGGTGCAGGGTCAGCACTTCAATGGCGCGCGCTTCTTGCTCACGCAGGATTCGCTCGACTTCATCGTCGATGACCTGGGACGTGTGGTCCGAGTAATCGCGGGTGTGCATGAGGTCTTCGCCCAAGAAGACTTGGTTGTTGGAACCCCACGCCATCGGACCGATCTCTTTGGACATCCCCCACTCGCGCACCATCCGTCGAGCCAACTCCGTGTTCCGCTGGAGGTCATCTGACGCACCGGTGGAAAGGTCGCCGTACACGAGTAGTTCAGCGACTCGTCCACCCATGCGCATGCACAGGGAGTCTTCGAGGTGTTGACGCGACATGATGTGTCGGTCCTCCTCGGGCAACGTCATCGTTACGCCCAGCGCCATGCCGCGCGGGATGATCGTGATCTTGTGCAAGGGGTCGGTCTTGTCCAGCACGTAGGCGAGCAAGGCGTGGCCGCTCTCGTGAAAGGCAATGCGCTCGCGCTCGTCGTCCATGAGGACCATGGTGTCGCGCTGTTGACCCATCATGACGCGGTCTCGCGCGGTCTCGAAGTCTTCCATGCTGATCGTGGCCGAATTACGCCGCACCGCGTGCAGCGCAGCCTCGTTGACCAGGTTCGCCAAGTCGGCGCCACTCATGCCAGGCGTACCGCGGGCCACTAGCTCCAGACTCACGGATGCGTCCAGGGGTTTGCCTTTGGCGTGGACCTCGAGGATGGGAATGCGTTCTTCGAGGTCGGGCAGCGGCACGACGATCTGACGGTCGAATCGACCGGGTCGAAGCAGCGCCGGGTCGAGTACGTCGGGACGGTTCGTCGCAGCGATGACGACGACACCCTCGGACGGGTCAAAGCCATCCATCTCGCTCAACATCTGGTTGAGCGTTTGTTCACGCTCGTCGTGACCTCCGCCAACACCCGCGCCGCGCTTTCGCCCAATGGAGTCGATCTCGTCGATGAACACAATTGCGGGTGACTGCTTTCGTGCGGTGGCGAAGAGGTCTCGGACACGACTCGCGCCGACGCCTACGAACATCTCCATGAAGTCTGAGCCGGAAACGGAGAAGAACGGTACACCCGCCTCGCCTGCGACCGCTCGAGCGAGCATGGTCTTTCCCGTGCCGGGAGGACCTACGAGCAGAATTCCCTTGGGAATGAGGGCGCCCACTTCCTTGTAGCGCCCCGGTGTCTTCAGAAATTCGACGACCTCACTGATCTCTTGCTTGACGCCGAAGTAGCCAGCGACGTCGGCGAAGGTGGTCTTGGGTCGGTCCTGGTTGAACTGCTTGGCTTTTGATCGCCCCACGGACATCATGCCGTTCATCTGTCCGCGAGCCTGGCGGTTGGCGAACATGAAGAAGCCAACAAAGATAAGGATCCAGATCAGATACGGGAGAAATGTCGAGGCGAAGCTTGAGGGATTCGCGAAGGTGACCGCCACATTATTTGTCTTGAGGCTGTTCACCTCGTCATTGACTACGGGCAGCGGTCCGTTGGTTGAATAGTTGCTTCCGTCGGTCAATTGACCGGTGATAACCCCCGAGGAGTTGTTGATGCTGGCCGACAGGACGTGCTGGGAGCGGACTTCTTGAATAAGCGATGAATAGGAGAGCGTCTTTACAGTCTTGCTTTGGAACAGTGAGGGGATGACGAGGATCCCCAAGACGAACGCGATGATGGCAATAGTTATCAGGCGACGACGGGACTCGGGCGCCATGGGCTTCTCGCCGCCAGGCAGGTATTTCTTGAAACCCGATTTTTCGTTTGGTGGTGTACTCACGCTCTCCAATCTAGGGGCGAACTCCAAGGGACTGTCTCTGGGCCTGTGGATAACTTTGTACTTGTTAGCGTAAAGGCTAATGAGTGTTCTGGAGCCGGGCGAATCTAAGAATCATGTACGTGCGGGGATGATCGTCCTCGCCTGTCTGATCGGCTTCCTACTTGGAGAGATCGTCGCGACACTTCTGGAGCTCGTGGGCGTGCAACTCGCTCACTTCCATGGTGGGCTCTCTGCACTGTCCACCCTGGCCAATCCCCCGTGGTGGGCGAACGTGCTCGGCCTGGTCGGGCTATGGATGGGCTTCGCGGCCGCGATCTATTACGCCCGCGGCGAGGGCGGGCTCGAACCACTAAATGACCAGTGGCGGCTTCGTGCGGGTGATGCCTGGTTCGTGCTGCTCGGCGTCGGCTGTCAATTCGCGGTGGATCTGGCGTACGCACCGTTTCACTTCAAGCACCTCAATCAGCCGGTCACCCATCTCTTTGGCGGTTCGCGTGGTGTGACGTTCGCGCTGGTGGCGGTCCTGACGACGTTTGCGGCGCCCGTGATGGAGGAATGGTTCTTTCGTGGCGTGCTGTTTCGCGCGCTCGAGGTGGGCATATCACGCTTCGCAGCTCGCGGGAGCACGGTGCTCGCGGTCATTCTGAGTGCTGGTCTCTTCGCCCTCGCGCACGCGGAACCGCTGCAGTTTGCGGGTCTGGCCCTGCTCGGGGTGGTGCTGGCGATTCTCGTCAAGCGCACCGAACGGCTCACGCCGAGCGTGATCACCCACGTGTCGTTCAATGCCGTCGCCATGGTGTCGTTACTGCTACAGCGGGCGGGTCACTGATGTTGGCGTGGCTTCGTCGTCACTACAGCACGCTCGGGCTCGTCGACGCTGGGGTGATCCTGGTCGTAATCTACATCACGGTATGGTCACTGCACCCATCACTGATCTTCTCGTCGAGTCTGATCACCGGCGGTGACACCGGCGCGCACCTGGCGCTGCCCGCCTATCTGAAGACCACGGGCAACATCTTCAATCTCACGCCGTGGTACCCGGGCTGGTTTGCCGGTATGCCCGCCTACACCTATTACTTCGTCCTACCCGACGTACTGGCGACGCTTGCGAGCTACGTGATCAACTTCGCCGTGGCCATGAAGCTCGCCACGATCCTCGGTTCGGTGTTGATGCCCCTCACCGCCTACGCCATGGGGCGACTATTTCGAGCACCGCGACCAATTCCCGCGGCCTTGGCGATTGCGACCCTGCCGTTCCTGTTCGACGCCTCATTCACGATCGACGGTGGCAATCTCTTCTCCACCATGGCGGGGGAGTACGCGTTCTCCCTCTCACTCGCGCTCAGTCTCTTGACGATCGGACTGTTCGCGCGTGGCGTGCGAACCGGCCGCGGATACTGGCTTGCGGCCCTCAGCCTGAGCGCCACGTTGGCGTCGCACGTGCTGCCCTGGATGTTCGCAATCGCCGCGACTGGTGTCTTGGTTGTCTTCGAGTTGTTGGCTCGACGTGGTCTTGGTGATCCGCGCGATCGCGACATGGTGCGCGGAGATTACGCGCGACCCCTTCGCTTCGCTATGGGCGCGGGACTCATCTCGATGGCGTTGAGTGCGTGGTGGCTCACGACGTTTGTCACGACCCAGAACTTCACGAACTCAATGGGCTACACCAATGACAACGTCAGCACGCTCCAACAGATCTTCGCCCAGCTCGGGTGGTACGTTCGCAACCCCACGACGGGCGCCCTGGATCCGGGCGGGGATCGCTGGGTGATCATCCTCGCGGGCGTCGCAATCGTCGTCGCCTTCATTGTGCGCGATCGACTGGGCATGGTGTTGGCGTCGCTCACCGTCCTTTCGCTCCTCGCGTACGCCTTTGCCCCACAGAGCGTCTTGTGGAATGAGCGCTTTGTCCCCTTCTGGTTCATCACCATCCACCTCAGTGCCGGCTGGCTCTTCGGGTACGGCTTGTCGAGATGGGTGGGCAGGAATCCTCGACGTTCGCGCGGGCACGTCGAGCTCGTGGATGTAGGTGCGACCCAAAGCGCGCCGATGAGTGACGACTGGAGCGCCACCGAGGGAGCTGACGAGGGGACTACCGCGTCGGGCGATGCGGTCAGTGACGTGCGCGAGCACGACCACGTTGATGAGTCCGTGCGGGACTCGTCAACCGCGTTCGAAGACGATGGACTGCGCCGTGAGCGACGTACCGTCCGGGCGACGGTGATTGTCGCCCTGCTCGGACTGCTTTCGACGGTGCCTGGGCTCATTCCCTCTGTGGCTACCGACCTGCATCTGAACACGACGGGGAACCAGGTGTCGAGCTGGGCGGCCTGGAACTACTCGGGCTACCAGGGCAAAGCGGCGTGGCCCGAATACAAGAACCTGATCGATACCATGACCAGCGTGTCCACGCGCTACGGATGCGGGCGCGCGATGTGGGAATACAGCGGGAGTGGCGCGACGAACGAGAACCGCTTCGGCAGTCCCATGGCGTTGATGCTCCTGCCCTACTGGACGAATAATTGCGTGGATTCGATGGAGGGCCTCTTCTTCGAATCCTCTCCCACTGCTCCGTATCACTTCTTGAACCAGGCCGAGCTGAGTGTCGCGCCGAGCGACCCCCAGAGTGGTCTGCCCTATGGGACGCTCAACGTCTTTGAGGGCGTGCGCCATCTTCAGATGCTCGGTGTCAAGTACTACATCGCGTTCTCTCCGGCGGCGATCTCTGAAGCGAACGCCGACCCCGCGCTGCGACTGGTCGCCACAACCCAGCACTGGCCGGTGCCTGACGTGACGTGGCACGTGTATCTCATCAAGAACAGTCCTATGGTGCAGTCACTCACTCACACCCCAAACGTCGTGGCGGGCGTGTCGAGCCGCGTGGGATGGCTCAATGCCAATACGTGGTGGTGGGTGACCAACAGCGCGTGGAAGGTGCCTATCGCCGAGAGCGGCCCGGCGACGTGGCCTCACGTAGCCTCCACCAACGCCATGACGACTTCCCCGACGCTTCCTCGCGTCACGGTCAGCGCATTGAAAGTTGGTACGCAGTCGCTGTCGTTCCACGTTGATCGCATTGGCGTTCCGATGCTCGTGAAGATTTCGTACTTCCCGCGATGGCACGTCACCGGTGCTACCGGGCCCTATCGGGTGAGTCCCAATCTCATGGTCGTGATTCCAACGTCCAACAACGTCACCCTCAGCTACACCAGCACGCCCGCCCTGCTCTGGGGCAACGTGGTGAGTGATGTCGCGGTGTTTGCGGGACTCGTCACCCTCTGGCTCTTCTTCAAGAGGCGCAGAAATCTAGCCCGGTAGTGTTGGGTCGTGAACAGTCGCGCAATATTCAAGGCCTACGACATTCGAGGCACGTACCCCGATCAACTCGACGAAAGTATCGCCCGGGCCGTGGGTTCGGCGTTCGCGACCTTTGTCAACGCCCCTCGGATCGTCGTGGCGCGCGACATGCGCCCGTCGGGTGATGCCTTGAGTACGGCCTTCGCCCACGGTGCGCGCTCGGTCGGGGTGCAGGTGGTCGACCTCGGTCTCGCGTCCACGGACTTTCTCTACTTCGCGTCGGGTTACCTCGACGCCCCGGGGGCCATGTTCACCGCATCGCATAATCCCGCTCAGTACAACGGCATCAAGCTGTGCCTCGCTGGCGCCAAGCCCGTTGGGGTCGAGACTGGTCTCGCCGAGATCGAGCAGATGGCGGGCGAGTACTGGCGAGAGCCGGCGTCGGGTGATCTCGCCACCCTGGAGCGTCGCGATCTGATGGGCGAATGGGTGCGCCACGTACACTCCTTTGTCGACCTCGATGCGCTTCGGCCGCTCAAGATCGTGGCGGACACCGCGAACGGCATGGGCGGATTCATCGCGCCCGAGATCTTCGACGGCCTGCCCTTTGACGTCGAGATCATGTACCAAGAGCTCGATGGCACGTTCCCTAACCATCCCGCTGATCCCCTCAACCCCGCGAACCTTCGCGACCTGCAGGCCCGGGTCCTCGAGGTGGGTGCCGATATCGGACTCGCCTTTGACGGCGACGCGGACCGGGTGTTTCTCATCGACGAGAAGGCCCAACCCATCAGCGGCTCGACCACCACGGCGATGGTCGCCTCGGCGATGCTCAGACGCAATTCCGGCGCGACCATCCTCTATAACTTGATCTGTTCAAAGTCAGTGCCCGCCGCCATCACCGAGGCCGGTGGCGTGCCCGTTCGAACCCGGGTGGGGCACAGTTACATCAAGCAGACCATGGCTGAGACCAACGCCGTCTTTGGTGGTGAGCATTCGGGGCACTACTACTACCGCGAGAATTACCGGGCGGATTCTGGGATCATCACCGCGCTCATCGTGCTCGAGCTCTTGAGCGAAGCGGCGGTACCCATGTCCGAAGTCGCCAAGCCGTTCAAGAGATTCGCCGCATCGGGCGAGATAAACACCGAGGTCGCCAACCCCGCGGCGGTTGTGGCGTCCTTGACACGTTCTCTGCGCGACCAAGGTGTCGCGGTCGATGAGCTCGATGGGCTCACCGCGGACTACGACAGCTGGTGGTTCAACTTGCGCCCTTCGAACACCGAGCCGCTACTACGGTTGAACGTCGAGGCACCCGATGACGCGACGTGTCGCGAGCGGGTGGACGAAGTACTCACCATGATCAAAGGAGCCTAGGACGATGGCGCTGGACAGTTTTCTTCTCGAGTTACTCGAGGACCCCGTCGATCACGGGCCACTGCTCTACCTCGAGGGCGAGCAGGTGTTGTACAACCCGCGTCGGCGCGTGGCGTATCAGGTGCTCGATGCAATCCCGGTCTTGTTACCCGATGAGGCCTTGCCCGTCAGTGACGAACGTCACGACGCGTACATGAAAGACCCCTCCGCGCGCTCGACGGGCAAGGCCTCCTAGCGCCTCAGTCCAGTCGTTCAACGATCATGGCCATGCCTTGACCCCCGCCGACGCACATGGTCTCCATGCCAATGCGCTTGCCCGAGTCCTCGAGTGAATTGAGCAGGGTGGTCATGATGCGAGCGCCGGTCATGCCAAAGGGGTGACCCAAGGCAATCGCGCCACCACGGATGTTCAACTTGTCCAGCGAGATGCCCAAGTGCTTGGCCGACGGGAGGACCTGTGCGGCGAACGCCTCGTTGATCTCAACGAGGTCTATGTCGTTAATCGTCATTCCAGCACGCTTCATCGCTTGACGACATGCTTCGACCGGGCCCAGGCCCATGATCTCTGGGTTCAATCCCGTCACGCCACTCGCCACGATCCTCGCCAGAGGCTTGATGCCGAGTTCTTTGGCGCGGGTGTCGCTCATCACTATCACCGCGGCCGCGCCGTCGTTGAGCGGGCACGCGTTGCCCGCCGTGACCGTACCGCCTTCACGGAACACGGGCTGCAGCGCCGAGAGCTTCTCCAGGGTCGTTCCAGCGCGCGGGCCGTCGTCTTTTGACACCACCGTGCCGTCGGGCAGGGCAACGGGAATGATTTCTCGCTCGAAGAACCCGTTGGCCTGGTGAGCTACGGCGAGTTCCTGACTTCGAACGGCGAATTCGTCCATCTCGAGACGAGACACCTTCTCGAACTCGGCGACGTTCTCCGCGGTCTGTCCCATTGCGATGTAGATGTCGGGCAGGCCGGGCTGAGGCGACCAGGGGTCGCCAACCTTCTCAGAGCGGCCGGCGGTGCGCGCGAGCGCGTCGGCGAAGAGTGAGTTCATGGCTTTGCCACTGTCCGAAGCGCCGGCCCCGAAGCGCGACACCGTCTCGACGCCGGCGGCGACGAAGACATCACCTTCGCCAGCGCGGATGGCGTGGGCGGCCATGCGAATGGTCTGTAGCGACGACGAGCAGTAGCGGTTCACCGTGACGCCCGGGACATTGTCCATACCGGCGAGCAGAGCGGTCACCCGCGCGATGTTGAATCCCGCTTCGCCCGCTGGCTGGCCACATCCAAGTAGGAGGTCTTCCACGCTGTGTGGGTCGAGCTGGGGAACTTTCGCCAAGACCTCCCGCACGACAAGAGCGGCGAGGTCGTCGGGACGCATGTCGACCAGCGATCCCTTGAAGGCGCGCCCGATCGGGGTGCGTCCGGTGGCGACGATGACGGCTTCGGGCATTGGATCCTCCTCTTGGTTACTGCAAGGTAACTCAGTGGAGCATAGTGAATCGCGTGAGGCCGTGTGTGAAATCAGGCGATGCTCAGGGGACCGGCGTCGTCAAAGCCCTGGCGTACGCCTCGTCCGGCACGTCGTTGGAGCTGCTCGGGCTCGAACAACATCCAGTACGCGTTACGGGCGTGCTTGCGCGAACGGTTCTCGAACACCGAGGCGAGCACTGCGGGGTCGTCGGCTTCATCTTCGTGGACGAAGACCTCAAGAATCGGCGTCGAGGTCAGCAATTGCGCCTGCATGATGCCCAGCGCGGCCTCGTGGGCGCACTGCTTGTCTATCGGCGCCGAGCCGGGCATGCCGAGGGCCACGACGATGTCACAACCGCTCTTCTCGATGAGGTTCTTCGCTGACACTGCGAGGTCCTTGAACCCCGGAACGGTTCTCGAGACGACGGTGAACTTCTTGTTGTAGCCCGGGCACTCCGCCAGTTCGGCGCGCGCCGCCGCGCCCATGTCGTAGCGGGCGAACATCGTGTCGACGACGCCGATCTTCAGTTTCTTACGAGATTTGGTCTTCTTGGCCATGACACTCCGATCAGCAGTGCTTCTAGTGTAGAGAACACGCCGAGTCGCTCGTTCCTTCGTCGAGCGAGCGAGGAGCGACCACACACGTTGCGCGGTGACGAATGGAGTGTATCTTCGATACCAAATCGTCTCAGCGAGGCGCGAGCCCCTCGACGGCGTCGCTGAGCTCGACCCCGTAGGGGATGACCGCGAGGGTCGGAATCTGAACTCCGGCCTCGACGTAGCGCGCGACGTGCTCGCGACATGCCTCGTAGGAACCGTGGATGATCAGTTCGTCGACGACGTCATCGGGAATGACCTCATTGGCGCGTTTGCGATCCCCCTCGGCCCACGCATCCCACATGGGCTGGAGTTTCTCCCCACGTCCGAGCCACCGGTGGAATTCGCCGTAGGTCGGAACCGTGAGATACGACGAGATCATTCTTCGAGCGATGAATCGCGCCGCGTCAGCATCTTCGGTTGGAATCACGAAGAGTCGCGCGGCGATTGCCTTGTCGAGACCGACTTCATGGCGACACGTCGCCACGTCCGAGGCGGCGAGCCAGTTGAGGATCGCGCCGTCGCCCTCCGCGCCAGCGAGGCGCAGCATGCCGGGTCGAAGTGCGCCGAGCAGGATCGGTGGGCGCTCGAGCACAGGCCGCGAGAGTTTGAATCCGTGTACTTCAAATGTCTCGAACACCTCGTCAATCTTTTCGCCGGCGAGCGCCTTTTTCACGAATCGAAGCACGTCACGCGTATGGGCAAAGGGGCGCTCGTAGTCGATGCCGTTCCAACGTTCGACCACCGGCAGGCTCGACGCGCCCAGTCCCATCGTGAAGCGGCCCTGGGCCACTTCGGCGAGCGCCGCGATGCTCATTGCCATCAGACCCGGTCCGCGAGTGAAGACAGGGGTCACCGCGACGCCCACGTTGAGTCGAGACTCCCACGCCGCGCACAATGTGAGGGGTGTGAAGCCATCGGCCCCGTCCACCTCAGATGACCAGACGTCGGTGTAACCGAGATCGGCGAGTCGGTGGAACCATTGACGGTGCTCGTGTAGTGACACGCCGTCAAAGGGAATGGTGATGCCGTAGCGAGAGGTCATACTCTCAGTGTTTCAGAAAGGGCGACGGCGCGCTGACTCAATGCAGGTAGTCGCCACCGTGAGCCTCGGGCACCTTGAAACCGCGATGTTCGAGGTCGTGGACCCAGCGATTGACAATCGTCTCGAGCACCGAAACCCTGGCGAAGTGCTTGTTCTCGGCCGCGATGAGATCCCAGTGGGCGTGGGCGTGGTCGGTCAGTTCGATCATGTCACTGAGTGCGCTCAAGTACGCCGGGCGCTTCTCTCGGTTGCGCCAGTCGTCGGCGGTGAGCTTCCACTGTTTAAGGGGATTGCTCGCGCGATCATCGAATCGACGCAGTTGTTCCAGTTCCGAGATATGTAGCCACAGTTTGATGATCGTGACGCCGTCGTTCACGAGCATGCGCTCGAATTCGACTATCTCGGTGGCTGAAGACTTGACGGCCGACGTGTCGATGAGCTCTTCGACACGTTCGACGAGCATCCGTCCATACCAGGACCGGTCGTACACCGTCATCTCACCACGTCCGGGTAACGACTCCTGGAATCGCCAGAGGAAGTGGTGGCGACTCTCTTCCTCAGTGGGAACCGCGATGGGCACAACGCGTACGTGGCGTGGGTCGAGACTCGCGGTGAGGCGACGGATGGCCCCGCCTTTCCCCGCGGCGTCGAAACCTTCGAAGAGCACGAGCAGTCCCGGTCCCTCGACCGATGGTTCGAGTAGTCCACCAGTGAAGAGCCGTAGCTGGGTCAATCGCCTCTGGGCAACCTGGATACGAGCCTCGGAGGCTTCGTGGCTCATTGATTGGCTCAGGTCGAGGTTCTCGATGCGATTCGACATAGTCGTCACGGTACTCCAAGGCACTGACTCGTGACCGTCAGCGTCAGCGCTCGTTCGTCGAACGCCAGCGCTGGAGGGCGATGAAGGTCCACACGGCTTCGACGACCCCGAAGGGCCACGCTCCACTGAGAAAGCCGTAGGTACTCGAGAGCGCACAGCCCAGTGAGAACAGCACGATGAAGTGGCGACCTCGCGACTCCAATGCGTACATGAGCATCATGAAGCTGACCGCGATGACGCCAAAGAATGTGACGCCCATTGAATCAAATTAACGCTTGTGACGCGGCCTCGCGGCGGGAATTCGTTCGCGGATCCACGAGTAGGCGAGAAAGAGGCCAGCGAGCAGCGAGGCGAGCAGGGCGTAGCGTACGTGCGGCGGCGAGAACGTGAAAGTCACCGTGGAGGTGCCTGCGGGCACCGGGATGCTCTGGTACGCAATGTCAGAAGCGGTGATTGGTACTTCCTTGCCGTTCACGAAGGCGTGCCACCCATTCATGTACAGCTCGGTTCGTATGAGGGTGGAACCCGCCGTCGGACACGACACCGAGGCCGCGTTGTTTGAGGTACTGGTGACGGTGCACGACGACGAGGTCGTCGAGAAGAGCGGCCGTGGATGTGGGAGCTCGTAGATGGTCACGATGTCGTCGTGGAAGACCTGGATCACCCCGAGCTTGGTGAGCGCCGGCAAGATGACCACTGCGCTCGGTGCGACCAAGTACTTGACCGAAGCGTCTTCGTAGGCGGAGAGATGGTTCACCACCTGTTGTTCTTGGTTGATGATCCCGGTCATGCCGTCGTGGATGACGAACTGATTGAGCGGCGCGGGAAAATTCGGGTAGAGCGTTGTGTTGATGAGCGTCGCGAACGTCGCTGGGAACGGCAGGTCGATCGAACTCAACGAGTTGATGTCGAACTGTGACCCCCAGTTCGCGGTGAGTACGCCGAGATCGAGGAAGCGTTCTTGCCCCTGATACTTCTGGAGGAAATGAATCGGGGCCATGTCGATGTTGATCTGTTTGGCGGCGCCTCCGGTCGGTACCTGGAACATGACAATCGTCTCTCCCACGACGACGATGGTGATGAGCAGTGGCACGATCTTGGCGAAGGAGAATCGTCCGAGGATCAGCAGCGTCAACGCCACCACGAAGGGAATCGAGTCGAGAATGGTGTAGACCACTTGGGTCTTGGTCGTGTGGATCACCCCGGCATTCCAAGTGTGCGCCTCGAGGGCTGCCCACACCAGCAGAAGTATTGCCGCGAGCGTCGTCACCGTGAAGAGGCGCTGCGCGCGACGCTCTTTGGTGAAGTCCATGATGCCAAGGCCCGCGAGGATGATGAGGGCAATCTCACAACTCGGCATGATGTAGCGAGGTAGGTCCGCACTCTTCGCGAGTGGCAACACGTTGAACAACTGGTGGAAGAACCCGATATTGAAGATGCTGGCGATGCCGACGAGGGTCCATGCCGCGAGGAAGATGCGAAGCGGCCGTAGGCGTGCGCCGAAGAGTCCCAACAGCGCCAGGGCCACGACGCTGAACGTGAAGTAACCGCCAATGCCACCCCACGCGGTCGCCGCATTGGGGTTCGCGAAGATGAGTCCGTAGATGTACGGGTCGACGAACATCGACGCTGCGTGGAATCCAAGATGAGCTGTGCTTTCGCCCCCAGCGGCGTGGCTTCCGACGTTGGCGACTTTCATGAAGTCGGCGAAGGGTACGAGGATTGGCAGGGCGAGCACTCCGCCGACCACGCCCGCAAGGCTCAGGCGTCGTACCGCCACGAGACGGGCCTCGCGCGGCACTGAGAAGAAGCGCACGATCGCCCAGCCGCCACAGAAGAGTCCATCGAAGTATGCGACTTCGGGGAAACCGGCGAACAGGGAGAGGGCGAGCGCGATGGCCGCGACGTACCAACCCTTGCGCGAACTACTCGTGGCGCTGTCGTAGATAATCTCGATGCCAAGAATCAACATTGGTAGGAACGCAATGGGATTCAATACGGCGTTACCGAGCCAGGAATAGGTGCCGTTTAGCGCGAACATCACACCGACACCGGTGGCGACAAATGTGGGCATCGAGAGTCGCTTGGCGAGGAAGTATGTCGAGACCCCGGCGATGACCTCAAGTGATGCGTGGAACCAGAGCAAGCCGCTCGGCAACGCGAAAAGAACCGTCAGTGGGAACAACGCGGCGGACTGCATTTCTCCCGCGAGCGGCTGGCCGAGGCCTTGGAAGTAGTTCCACCACGGCATGTGGCCATGCAGGACGTCCATCGCGGCGACGTGACCCAGTGATTGTGTGATGTAGCCGACGTTGGGGTCGATCATCGGTCGCCCACAGGTCACGTTGCAGAGAATGCGAGAGATTCCCGCGGTCCATGAGATGGGGTTCACGTTGGCGAGGCCGACGAGGAACAGGATGTTGCCAAAGAGCACGCACAGCACGATCACCAGAATCGGTGTCGTAGACGCAGGGAGTCTCCGGTATCTGGCGACGAGACTCGCCCAAGCGTTGTTCACGGACACAGGTTACAAGAACGCTTCACCGCGCCAAGGCCGATTCTCAGTCCCATTGGTGGCGGTAGTAGACGGTCTCGCCGAGCAGGAGCAGGGATTCTGGGAAGTACGGGTCCTTGAAGGTGCCAAAGATGTCCCATCGGCGAATGAATCGATTTCGGTCATCGAGCGGGTCAAGGTCACCCCGGGACGAACTCACGTGGTGGTACAGCCGCACGTCGGGGGTGTAGACAACGTGGCGACCGTCATCCTGGCTTCGAAGACAGATATCAACGTCGTTCATGACGACCTTTAGGTCCTCATCCATGCCACCGAGCGCCTCCCAGAGTTCCCGGCGAACCATTTGTACCGCGCCCGTGACCGCCGCGACGTCGCGCGTCGCCAAGGTGAACTCGTCGGGGTGGGGGTAGTTCGAGTCAGTTCGAAGATGCTGGGGGTAGGGAGCGATGACGATACTTTCGTGCTCTCGACGGCCGTCTTGATCGAGCAGGCAGGCGCCAACGATGCTGATGTCGGGTTGAGACGCCAGGCCCACCATCCGTTCAAGCCAATCTGGCGTCACGAGGATGGTGTCGTTGTTCAACGTCACCACGTACTGCGCGCTTGAATGGCTGATACCTCGATTGACGATGTGGGCGTAGTTGAACGGTCCGGGGCAGGGGACAACGCGGTATTTGGTCTTCGCGAAGTAGTCGAGCGTTTCGGGCTCTATGGAATCGTTGTCGAGGATGATGATGTCGTAGTTGCTGTACGTTGTCTTCGCCTCGATGGCGTCGATGCACTGGCGCACCAGGTCAATGCGGTCACGAGTTGGAATGACGATGTCGATCGACGGCTCGGGTTGAGGGGCGTCCAGGCGCCAGTGCACGAGCGTGCCGAGCTCTCCGGGGGTCACCTCGCCGTGCATGCCCCGTCGTTCCAGCGCGGTTCGAACCACGCGGCACGTGTCCTCGCGCACGTGCGATGCGTCAAAGGCGACGTCGGGTCGTCCCGCTGGCAGGACGGCGGTCACGTGTCGAAAGTGGGCGCCTGACTCTTTGAGACGCAGATACGCATCGTGTTCGAATACCCAACTGGCATCAAGGCTGAAACCACCGATGCGCGCGAGCGTCGTGCGACGAAGCAGTGCCGGGCGCCCGACTGTGTTGTAACTGAGAAGTGTGTGTGGGCCTACCCCGGCCGACTTGAGTATTGGGGTAAATGGGTTCGGGCCGTTCTCGTCGGCGAAGACGACGTCATCGTTCGGCGTGGCGACGCTGAGCAGCGCTGCGAGCGTGACGGACCGGTTCGCCTCACTGACCGAGGCATCCACCACGAAAAGCCATTCGCTCGATGAGGTGGCGAGTAGCTCATTGAGCGCGAGCACGCTGTCGTTGGCACTCTCGACGGACTCGTCGAGAGTGAACGTCGACACGTTCGTGAACTGCTGGTGGACCTCGACGAGTGTGGGGTCCAGTATGTGGCGCGGGATCCGATAATTGATCGGGAAGTAGCGCTGTTGAGCCGCCACCTTCTGGGACTGGACGACGACCGGCTCAACGACGGTCGGTGCCGGCTGTTTTCGCAGCGATCGAACGAGACGCAAGAGCGGACGTCCGAAGAAGCGGGCGGTCTTGTAGCGCAAGGTGTCCTCTCCGAGCATGCGCCCGATGACGCGCTGGAGAACGTTGCCCGAGACCGAGCGAATACTGTCGTGGAACTTCGCCCAGCGTCGCTTGATGTCGCGATCACTGAGAAGAGTGGCCCCTTCCGCATCGAAGCGTGGAAAACCTGACACTGTGATGATCCTTCGTTCGACGATGAGAGATGCTCATTTGTTGAGCCTCGACAAATTTAGTTGAGTCGTCTCCCCACCGGGTCACGGAGCGGGCAATTGCGTTCACACCATAGGGATTGTGTCGTTGAGACGCCAAAGCCTTGGGGGACTCGTCGTCAAAGGGCATACGCGCTGCAAAGGTTGGTCGGGACCGGACCAGCCCAAATGGTGACACTATGGGGATATGAAGGCAGATCGAGGGTTTCGGGTCTTGGCGGCGCTCGTGTTATCGACGAGTGCCTACAGTGTGATCTCGATAGGTGGTCGCTCGGTCTCATCGGCGGGTGTGACCGTGGCCAGTTGCAACCTCCAGAAATTTGCGGCGTCGAGTTCGATTACGTCACGCCCTGGAGGCTCCACCGTGCGAGTTGTGATGTTGAGTCACGTCTTTCCCACGTGTCAGTGGTCATCGGCCACCCGATACCAGTTTCTTACTGCCCAGTCCCAACCGATCGGCAACGCGGTCGTGTACCCCAGCGCGCAGCGCACCAACGTGAATGTGACATTCCAAGTAGTGCAGAACATCAGCACCACCGAGGGCGTCCTCTGCACGTCAAAGGTCGCGAGGTACCTGGCCGTCATCGGGCCACGTTCGCGCCGCGTCGTTCGCTTAGCGTCGACGATCGGGGTGTGTGTGGGCGGAACGACGAAGTGGACAACAGTGGATTCGCTGAGCTTTCCCGTAGCGGACAAGTGCGCGAGCAAGTTACTGAGACTCGGCATTGGTCAACCCGAAGGTGCGGCGGGCACGATCTATTATCCGTTGGTGTTCACCAACATCGGCAGTGTCGCCTGCACGATCTCGGGGATTCCCCGTGTCCAGCCCTCGACGGGCACCTCCTCGAACACGACGCACGTACCCGTGGGGCCAAAGGCGGCACTGCGAGACTTCAGCGCGTCGGGGTACGGACAAGAAATCCGTCTGGCGCCGCGCGCCCAGGCCAGCGCCGCGTACGGCGTCGCTCAGAGCGCGAATTATCCGAAGTCGCGGTGCGGGCCCGCCAATTTTACGGGCGTGACGGTGCAGGTTGCCGGCATTGGTCAGTGGTGGACACCTTTGAAGAGTTCGACGTGCACCAAAGTGGTGAGCACCTTTGTCTCGGGTGTCGTACCGACCACTACGGGCGCACCACCCCTGTGACCTAGCGCGTACGCAGTTCGTTCGTAGGATGACCACATGGACCTAGGACTCACAGATCACACGATTCTCATCACCGGTGGTACAGACGGGCTGGGGCTTGCACTCGCTCGAAAGTTGGTGAGCGAGGGGGCCAACGTCGCGGTGTGCGGCCGCGACCGGGGGCGTCTCGACGCCGCACAAGACGAATTGGGTGGCGAGGCACTGTGCTTTGAGGCAGACGTCACGCGAGAGGGTGAACTTGATGAATTCGTTGCCGCTACGTTGTCGCGCTTTGGACGTCTCGATGGGGCCGTCAACAATGCGGGTCGCTCGGCGGGTTCGTCCATCGCGGCGTCCGATGATCAGGCGTGGCGTGATGACTATGAACTGAAGGTCATCGCCGCCTTGCACATGTCGCGTGCGGTCTTACCGGTTCTGGAGACGTCCAAGGGTGCGTTACTCAACGTCTTGGCGATTATGGCACGTTCGCCGCAAGCAAACTCGACGCCAACCACGGCGTCACGTGCGGCGGGGCTGGCAATGACCAAGGCCATGGCCAACGAGGTCGGTCCGCGAGGCGTCCGGGTGAACGCCATCCTCATCGGTCTCATCGAGTCGGGTCAGTGGGTGCGCGCGGCGCACCAAGCGAACATGGAGCTCAGTGATTTCTATGAGCGTATGGCGAAGAACGCGGGAATTCCACTCGGACGCATTGGTAGAGCCGAGGAGTTCGCCGACCTGGCAGCGTTCCTGCTCTCGCCACGGGCGAGCTACGTCACCGGCGTGGGCGTAAGCGTTGACGGCGGACTCTCACCGGTCATCTGAGCACTGCGCCGGTCGCTAGGGGCGTGCCGAACCGATCAGGATGTCATCGATCGATTCGAGTATCACGTCAAGTTCAGGCGTGGGCATGTACTTGCGACGTAGGTCAATCAAAGTCGCGAGTGCAGTGACATCAACGACACCGTCGTCGATCAACCCGCTCGGGCTCTCCGAGAGGCAGGCGTGGTGTTCGCGGGCCTGGGACTCATCGAGGTCAAGTAAGTAGATCGCTGCGTCGACGACCTCCGACATTCGCGCGCCCGCGAGGATGTCACGAGCGGTCTCAAGGATCACGTCGCAAAAGCGTTGACGCAGGTCCTTGGTTTCGCTGTCACTGCTGGGCAAAGCAGCGATCACGGTGCCGATATAAGGTCCGAGCTCGCCAACTTCGCTGACGCTGGTACAGCCGAGACCTCGCGCTCGAAGCTCATTGCCCGCGTTCAGTACTGTCGCGGCGCAGCGCGACTCAACCAGGGCGGTCGCGCGTTGCGGTGTCGAACCCAGTGCTTGGAGTTCATAACTGGTGGGCTCGAGCCCGCAACGCGCGAGAAGTTCGTACGCCACAAAGGCAAAGCCGGACTGGGGCACGTCAACACCCACGATCTTGCCCCGGACCTGCTCGACGTCGTTCAGCTGCGGACCAAGGGTGAGTGAAAGTCCCACACCGCGGTCGAGCGCACCAAGGATTCGTAGAGGGATGAGGCGCCCCAACGGGTTCTTGGACAAGTACTGGTACGCGAGGACGTTATCGGGGCTCGTGAAGACCACGTCCAACTCGCCTCGCTCGAGAGACTGGAATTGGGCGGGCGAGGACGCCACGAGCGATTCGTGCACGTCAAGACCAGCACGCTCGAAGCCCTTCGATTCGCGGGCCATGTGAATGAGGATCGAAGGGGTGAACGTACCGACCGTGAGCTTTCGTTGTGTCATCGCGCAATGTTGGCACACTGGACTGCTGCATTGTGGCCCACGTGAGCCAACGGCGCCGTGAGCACAGTGATCGCTGAGTGACTTTTTTTCAACGCCACCACGATCGATAACCCAGCAGGTTCGTGGCGGGATCGTGTGACTGTCACAATTGTTACAGATGGACCTATGCTGTCTTCGTGCAGGTGTTCACTGAAAGTGTCAGCTCCGGACCCGATGTGGGTGTCCATAGTGGGATTGACGCATGACCGGCGCCGCGTCGAACGCTCCCCGCACGCGAACGAAGCACGAAATGCTCACCTTGGAACAGAGCGTGGGGTTTCGTTTGAGCCGGGTGGCTCGTGCGCGAAAGAGGGCTTGGTCCGAAGAGCTCGACGCCTTGGAGGTCACTCCCGCGCAGGCGTCCGCATTGCGAGCAATCGTGGAGCGCCCGGATCTCTCGTTGCGCGCGCTCGCCCGCACGCTGGGAACCGACCCCATGTCGGCCAAGCGATGTGTCGACGACCTTGAGACGCGCGACCTTGTGAAAAGCACGAATGCGCCGGGGGATCGACGACCTCGGGTCTTGAACGCCACGAGGTCCGGACGAACTCTCGCACAAGAGATAGACAGACGGGTTCGCCTGCACGAAGCATTCTTGCGCGAGGTACTGAGTAAGCGCGAGTACGAGACGCTGGTCACTGTACTCAGTCGTTTAGAGGAACACCTGGAACTTGACGGCGCGTCGCACCCCAGCCGTAGAGAGGAGTGAATGCACATGATGAACGAGGAACTGGAGCGCACGGGCGAGATGTGGGACAAGCGCTTTGGAGAGCACCCATGGTCGGTGGTTCCTGACGAAAGTCTTGTGGACTTGGTCGCACCGCTCAACGCGGGTCGCGCGCTCGACCTGGGCTGTGGCACGGGACGCAACGCACTGTGGCTCGCTCGTCAGGGTTGGAACGTGACCGGCGTGGACGCGTCGCAGGTGGGTCTGAAGATAGCGGCGGATCAGGCGCACCGTGAGAAACTCACGCTGACACTCGAGCACGCCGATCTCTTGGTCTATGAGGCGCCACCTGCGTCGTTCGATCTCGTCGTCATCTCGAACATCCACCTCGCGCCCGAGCGACGTGATGAATTCTTTGCGCGCGCCGCGCGCGCCGTCGCGCCATCGGGGCATCTCTACATCACCGGTCACCACGTCGACGCCTTTGGACTCGCGGGACCTCCAGCGCGCGAACGACTCTTCGACGAGTCCATGTTTCGAGAGGGTTTCGATAGCTTCACGACCGAAGTGCTCGAGCGACGCGAGACATTGTCCGACGCCGACCTGGCTGACGACGTTGTGCTCGTGTTCTGGGCCACAAGGCACGCTACTGAAAGTGGGTCGCACGAATGAGCGACATGACGAGCAATGATCGAACGGCGCGCGAACGGCGCGGTTTCGCTTTGGCGGTAATCGCCGCCGCACAGCTCATGGTGATGCTCGACCTCACGATCGTCAACGTGGCTCTACCTTCTATCCAGGGGAACCTGCATTTCTCGACAACGAATCTCACTTGGGTGATCGACGCCTACGTGCTCGTATTCGGTGGTTTGTTGTTGCTCGGAGGTCGTGCCGGCGACATCTTTGGTCGACGCCGCATGTTCTTTGTGGGCATTGGACTCTTCGCGCTCGCGTCACTGGCGGGTGGTCTTGCGACCTCGCAGCTCTTGCTCGTCATCGCGCGCGCCGTACAAGGGATCGGGGCGGCGATAGCGTCTCCCACCGCGCTGGCACTGGTCGCGGTGACCTTCCCCGAAGGCACCGCTCGGAATCGAGCGATGGCGGTGTACGCGAGTATGACGGCGGCCGGGGGCGCTACAGGCTTGCTTCTGGGCGGAGCGCTGGTCGAGGCCGCCTCGTGGCGCTGGGTCTTCTTTGTGAATGTACCCATTGCGATGCTCGTCATGGCCGCGACGCCCTTTGTCTTGCCCAAGGTGGATGGGCACGGTGGTCGCCTGGATGTGCCCGGCGCGGTGACGGTCTCGGGGGGTATTGCATTCTTGGTCTACGGACTCGTGCGTGCCCCCAATGCGGGGTGGATGGCGCCCGCGACGTTGGCGTCGTTTGTCGCCGGTGCACTGCTGCTCGTCGTCTTCATCGTCATCGAGCGACGCAGCACCCAACCACTCATCCCACTCGGTTTTCTACGTCATCGCAATCGCATGGGCGGGTACGTGATGATGATGCTCATCGGTGCATCGATGTTGTCACTGCTGTTCTTCTTGACCCAATTTCTCCAAGAGGTCCTGCACTACAGCTCGCTGCGCGCGGGCGTTGCGTATCTACCCGTTCCGGTGATGGTCGCGTCGACCAGTATCTTCCTGTCACATCGCATTAGGAGATACGGCGTACGAATCTTCATCACGCTGGGACCCCTGCTCGTGGCGAGCGGGGTGTTCTGGGCCTCGTTCTTGAATGCGTCCTCGTCGTATATCCACGTCTTTGGCCCCCTCGTTGTTTTCGGGCTCGGCATGGGATTCTCTTTTGTGCCGCTCACGCTGAACGCCGTGTCGTCAGTGCGCAACCACGAACAGGGACTGGCATCGTCCTTGCTCAACACCAGCCAGCAAATAGGTGGGTCGCTCGGCCTCGCGGTCCTGGTGACCGTGGCCGCAACGGCACGCAGCCACCAACTGGCACTGGCCTCGAAAGTGCATGGTTCGAGCGCGATCAGCGCCCACGACCAGGTCGACGCCGCGGTGCATGGTTTCCAGGCGGCGCTTCGGGTGGGCGCGTTGAGTTCGTTGATCGCCTTCGTGATTGCGCTCGCGGTTATTCGAACGCCGACCACGCTCGACGCACCGACTCCAGCGCCGGCGGGTGCGCACCTCGGGGCGTGAACCTACGACGTCAGGGGTGAAGGCCGTCTTCGTGGGTGAAGTGGGCGGTTGGTTCGAGTTGGAACGTCGCGTGCTCGATGGCAAAGTGAGTGGCGAGGCACTCCTGGAGCGCGTCGAGGACCTGGGGAGCGTGTCCGCTCGAGAAGCAGTGGTCCTCGACAACGACGTGCGCGGACATCGCGACCAGGCCTGAGGTCACGGTCCACGCGTGAAGGTCGTGTACGTCAAGGACGTGGGGCACTTCGAGCAGGTGGTCGCGCACGTCACCCAACACCAATGCATCGGGTGTCGCCTCGAGCAGGATTCTGCCCGCGTCGCGTAGTAACCCCCACGAACTTCGCGCCATGAGGGCCGCTACAAAGAGCGACGCGACCGCGTCGGCTCGCACCCAGTGGGTGCCAATGATCACGACACCCGCCGCCGCGGTACCAATGAACGCGTACAAGTCGGTCATGATGTGCGCCGAGACCGCTCGCACGTTAAGACTGGACTGATTCGCCTTCGCGAGCGTCCAGGCCGCAATGATATTCACTGCGGCGCCGATGATCGCCACAATCAGCAATGGCGAACCGGCCACGTGGTGGGGCGTGATGAGACGTTGGATCGCCTCGACCGTTATGAAGAGGCCAATGGCTGCGAGCGTCACGCCATTGGCGAGCGCCGCGAGGATCTCAGCTCGCTTGAGGCCGAACGTCCACTTGATGTTCGATGGCCTCCCGGCGAGGTGGATGGCCCACGCGCTCAAGGCCAGCGCGGCGACGTCGGTGAGCATATGGCCGGAGTCGGCGTAGAGCGCGAGAGAGTTATCGAGGACGGCGGTGACGAATTCCGCAACCAAGAATGACGTGATCAGTGCGAGCGCGACGAGCACGAGGCGCATATCGGTGTCGCGTGACACGACGGCGTGCTCGTGTTGATGTGGTTCGTTCACGGGGCTCCCAGTGCTGACTCGCTCATCGTACGCGCCACGGGCTCACTCGACGAGGGAACGGGTTCGTGCGAAGAACACGCACTCTCAGGCGCTGAGGATTCTCGCAATGTCGCGCATTCGATCGGGCGCCGCGCGCCACCACATCCAACGACCTCGACGTTCTCCAATGATGAGGCCGGCTTCGGCGAGTATGCGGGTGTGGTGTGAGATTGTCGGTTGACTCTTGGAGAGCGGTTCTTCCAACGCGCAACTACACACCTCGGATTCCGACGCGATCATCGAGAGCATCCGGAGTCGCACGGGATCGCTCAACGCGGAGAAAATCTGGGCGATGTCGGATGCTTCGGCTTCGGACATCTCCACGTGCGCGAGTGGACTGCAACACGCCACCACGTCGGCGTTCACGGTAATTGTCTTGTGTTGCGCCATACCGACCATCTTAGTATTGACAATCATCGATGAGCGGGGTAACCTCTTTCATTGACATACATCAATTTGAGAGGACTCCATGTCACGACTGCAATTGGCGCTCAATGTGTCCAACCTCGAAGAAGCAGTTTCCTTCTATACGGCATTCTTCAAGACCGAACCGGCCAAAGTACGCGCCGGCTACGCCAACTTCGCAATTGCCGAGCCGCCGCTCAAGTTGGTGCTCTTCGAGAACCTCGAGGCGCCCGGAACGATCAACCACCTCGGCGTGGAGGTCTTTTCGAGCGAAGAGGTGGTCGACGCGACGACGTACCTCTCCGACCAAGGCTTCGAAACCGACATTGAAGTACAGACGTCGTGTTGGCACGCTGTCCAGAACAAGGTGTGGGTCGATGGTCCCGACGGGTCTCGTTGGGAGGTCTACACGGTGCTCTCGGACGTACCCGCGAGCGAGAGCGCGACGGAGGATGAATTGTGCTGTGTCCCCGAGCGGTTGAGCATCTCCGCGAAGCCCGCCGCGTGCTGTTGACGTTCGTCGCACCACAATCGAGCGCAGTCTTACCCACCACCTAGTTCCAAAGGAGCACGACATCATGGCCACATCCGTTATTCATCTCTTTCACGGCGACGACGATTCGTTGTCGGCAGGCTCACACGTCGCAGAACGCATCCGTCAGGTTGCGGGTGAGCAGGGCGTCGAACTCGAGGTGTTCTGTTTCGGCCCCGGTCAGGGCGCATTGAGCCGGTCGGGAGAATCGACGGTCCTGAGCGAGTACAACCAGCAAATTGATGAGCTCGTGAGCGCGGGTGTTCGCGTGGGTGCCTGTGTCAACGCTGCTCGAGCCCAGGGGACCGAGGAAGCACTCCTCGCTCGGGGCATCACACTCGAGTTCGCACGCGATGCCTTCGTGCGCTACGCGCTCGAGGGTGCGACGGTGTTGACGTTCTGAGATCGTGAGCGACGCGATGGTGCCAGGGCCCGAATTCACTGCGACGTTCGACGTCCCGACGTGGTCACTGGCGCAGTGGCTCGATGATGCGACGCTGCCCAGTTTTGAAGTGCTCGATACCCGCTCGGCACAGGGCCGTCTTGATGTACGCGCCAAGACGGTGAGGGTGAGTGATCTCGTCCTCGCGCACGGGCACGCGTGCGACGGGCTGTTGCGTGGCGTGTGGGCAATGCGCGCCCTCTTTGATCTCGCGTTCGCCGACGCACCGATCGATCGCAGTGATCTGATGGTCATATCGAAGAATTCCCCGTGCCTGGGTGACGTGGCCGCCTACCTCACCGGCGCCCGCTCGCGCTTTGGCACGCACCGACTCGACGACGCGCTCGGCGTGGGATTCCAACTCAAACAATTGTCCACCGAAAGGACCTGGGAGGTCCGTGAAGAGGCCGGATTCTTTCCCGACGTGATCATCAGGTGGGAAGCGGCGCTCTTGAACGACGAGATACCCGAGAGTGACAAGCGCGAGCTGCTCGCGGTGCACGAAGCGGCCCAGTGGGACTGGGTGCGCGAGCAATTGCTCCCGAGCACCCCGCGCGACCACTACCTCGCGTGCGAACTGGATCATCTGGAACTGCCCGCACCCCTCTTCGAAGCGCGCCGCAGCGACACCCTCAATCGCTTGGTCCCCGCGCCGATCACCTTGTCAGGCCCGGATGATCCGACCGTGCACAACCCGGTCGCCGACGAACTGACGATCGGTGCGTGGAGTGCGCGCTATCTACAGGGTCCCAACTGAGCTGGCGCAGCGGGGACCGTTCCACACCGCTTGGAACAGATTGAATGGCGAGCGGGGTGGGCGAAATAGTGACCTGTCGAAGCACTTCTCACTTCGGGCACGGTTACACGCGAGGCTCACTGTTTCATTGATAATCATGAATATGTGGCGGCACTTCTGTTAGATTCAAGTTCATCAATCTATTAATGGAGTCGAGGCGTGTCAATGGGTAGTGGTGTCGTTGCTGTAGGTGTGCACTCTTCACGCTCACCGCGAGTGTCGAAATGAGCGAGTCGACGACTCACGCCACCCAGGGCATCGACACTGGTGCACCCGTGGCAGCCCGGTTGTCGCTGCTGAACCGATTCCTGCCCGTGTGGATCGGCGTGGCCATGGTGGTGGGGATTGGTCTCGGTCGCGTGGAACCTGGTCTTAATCGCACGCTCGATCGCGTGCAGATCACCGGCACCAGTCTGCCCATTGCACTCGGTCTACTCATCATGATGTACCCGGTACTCGCCAAGGTACGCTACGGCGAGATCAGCCGCGTCACGACTGACCGGCGCATGCTTATTCCATCGCTCGTGCTCAACTGGATCGTTGGCCCGGCGTTGATGTTCACCTTGGCCTGGGTGTTCCTGCCGGACCTGCCCGCATACCGAACCGGACTTATCTTGGTCGGTCTGGCGCGTTGTATTGCCATGGTCCTGATCTGGAACGACCTCGCGTGTGGCGACGCGACCGCCGCAGCCGTACTCGTCGCGATCAACTCGGTCTTTCAGATCGTCGCATTCGCTGGACTTGGTTACTTCTACTTGCGTATTCTGCCGTCGTGGCTCGGCCTCTCGACGGCCGAAGTGCACGTGTCGGTGTGGTCCATTGCGCGAAGTGTGCTCATCTTTCTCGGTATCCCACTGGTGGCGGGGTACCTCACGCGCACTTTGGGTGAAAGGGCGAAAGGTCGCGAGTGGTACGAGCATCGTTTCCTTCCGCGCATTGGCCCTTTCGCCCTTTATGGACTGCTGTTCACCATCGTGATTCTCTTCGCGCTCCAAGGCAGCGCCATCACGCATCACCCGCTGGACGTAGCGCGCATCGCCCTACCGTTGCTCTGTTACTTTGCGATCATGTGGGGGGTGTCATTCGTCGCAGGCCGCTCGCTCGGACTCTCGTACGCGCGAACGGCGACCCTGGCCTTCACGGCGGCGGGCAACAATTTCGAACTGGCGATAGCGGTCGCGATCGGTACCTTCGGAGTCACCTCGGGTCAGGCGCTCGCGGGAGTGGTTGGACCGTTGATTGAAGTCCCCGCGCTTGTCGGCCTCGTCTACGTCTCACTCTGGGTTCGCCGACACTTCTATGCTCGCGAAGGAGAAACCCCCACGTGAACGCTCAAATCCCACATAGCCCGCTCGACGCAGGTCAGTCATCACACGAGCGTCCAGTCGTGCTCTTCGCGTGCATCCACAATTCGGGACGTTCGGTTGCGGCCAAGGTGCTGACCGAACACTTCGCGAAGGGACGGGTTGATGTTCGCTCTGCGGGTTCTGAGCCAGGTTCGAACGTCAATCCTCAGGTGGCGGCGGTGCTGCGCGATCGTGGGCTCAGTACCGAGCTCGAAGTGCCGACGCTGCTCACCTCACAGCTCGTGAGCGTCGCGGACGTGGTGGTCACGATGGGCTGTGGCGAGACGTGTCCGTTCTTTCCCGGCAAGAGGTATCTCGACTGGGAGGTCGAGGACCCCGCCGGTCAAGACCGCGACACCGTGCAACGCATTATTGACGACATCGAACACCGAGTCCTCGAATTACTCGTTGAGTTGGGCGTCGCTGCACCCGACAGCTTCGACGGCTGAGAGCGTTGCTAGCGCGAGCGCTGCGCGCTGGATACCTCTCCAGAATTGGCACCTCATTGATTCAGACGTGATCGGTCGACCTGCATCCGTCGGGGGAGGAGACCTTGGGTATGCTCGGTTTGGAGGCGCACTGAGAAGCGAAGTGACCGGAAGCAGCGATGACGGAGACCCTGATGGCGAACGAGTCGACCGAGTTCGATCATCCGAAGTTCCGGATGTGGCTTCGACCCGACGGCATCGTCCAACTCGTCTGGGCGCCCACTCGTGAACTTCGTCTCGAGGACGCGGTTGCGTCGATCAAGGCATTCTCAACGCTCACGGGTGGACAGCGCGCACCCCTTTTGGTGGACGCCAGCGCGCTTGGCTCTCAGGACCGCGCCGCGCGCAACGAGTTCGTCAGCCACGGTGATCTGGTGTCCGGCGTGGCGCTCATCGTCACCACCCCGCTCAGTCGCTTGATGGGCAACTTCTTCGTTGCGGTCAGCAAGCCACTGGTTGAGACCAGACTCTTCGAGGACGAAGGCGCCGCGATCGCGTGGCTGAAGGGACGTGCGCCATGACCACGACGCCCGAAACCGGTGACGCACCAGCGGGGCACGCACCGCACACGTTGGAGCCCCTGCTGTACAAGCCGCTGGCCGATCAGCAGATTGAGCGCATCCACGACATCGAGCAGCGACTCGAGGAGATCACCACCACGATCCAATTGTTCGCGACGCTCGATTTCAGTGCGCGCGCCTCGATCAGCGACCTCGGTGACGTCATCGACGCCGTTGCGGCGGGCGTCAACTTCCTCGGCGAGGAGCTCGAAGCGTCCTACAGCGAAGTCGAACGCAAGGTCGCAGATCGAACGGCAGAGCTTGGTGTCATCACCCAGGAGCTGACCCGGCGGGCATTGCATGATGACTTGACGGGTCTCGCGAACCGGACCCTCTTTTGGGACCGGTTGTCGCATCGAATGATCCTGAACGACCGGCGTCGCTCGGGGTTCGCGGTCATCTTCGTTGATCTCGACCAGTTCAAAGTGGTCAACGACACCTTGGGTCACGCAATAGGCGATGAATTGTTGATCGATGTCGCGGCGAGGATACGAAGCGTGTTGCGGGCAGGCGACAGCGCCGCGCGCGTGGGCGGCGATGAGTTCTTGGTACTGCTCGACGAGGTCGCGACACGAGACGCAGCACTTGTCGTGGTCGACCGGTTGAGCGAAGTCTTAGGTGAGCCGTATGACATTGCTAACCAATGGCGCAGCGTGACGTGCAGTTTGGGCCTCGCAATGGGCCCGGGCTCGTTTACGAACGCTGACGCCGTGGTGGCCGCGGCGGATGCGGCGATGTACGAATCAAAGCAGCGAGAGCCGGGTGGTTTCGTGATCTACGGCGAGTTCTAGCGCTTCGTGCGACGCGACCGGTAGCGGTCGTAGGGACGGCGGGGCCGACACCGGGGGATGCGAAAGGTGCTCCATTCAATTGATTGATTGAATGGAGCACCCATGGACGAGCGAGATTTCAAGAGCGCGATCTTCGAACAGTTGGCGCGCGTCGGTGCGGCGCTCGGCAGCGTGAAGCGTCTTAAGGTGATTGACGTCCTCGCCCAGGCTGACCGGTCTGTCGAAGCGATTGCCGAGGCGACCGCGATGACGGTGGCCAATACGTCTCGCCACCTGCAGGTACTGCGACAGGCCGGACTGGTGACGGCGCGTCGTGAGGGCAATTTCGTCTTGTATCGAATCGCCGATGAGGCCGTGCTCGAAGGGTACTGGGCACTGCGCCACGTAGCCGAGTCTCGGATAGCTGAAGTGCGACAACTGGCCACCGCCTTCTTTGAAGATGTGGGCGGCACCCAATCGATTGGGATTGACGAGTTGGTGAACCTCAGTCGTGACGGCGAAGTGGTCATTATCGACGTTCGTCCGCGCGTGGAGTTCAATGCGGGCCACCTGCTCGGCGCACTCAGTATCCCCCTCGACGAGTTGTCGCAACGCCTTGGTGAACTGGATCGTGACACGACAGTTGTTGCGTACTGTCGTGGCCCGTACTGCGTCTTCGCCGCTGAAGCGGTGGCACAGCTACGTCGGGCCGGACTGCGGGCACACCGGCTCAGTGAAGGGCCCTTGGAGTGGAACCGTTCTCGCGTCTACGTGACCGCGGCGACGAGTCCCCAGGCGACCACTTGATGTACGACGTTTCCCCCCGATGAAAGGCATAAAATAATGAAGATTCTGATAGTGCTCAATGACCCCCCGTACGGAACCGAGCGCGTCTACAACGGACTGCGACTCGCCATGAACCTGCAGGCCAAGCATGAGCAGGTCGAGTTGACGGTGTTCTTGATGGGCGATGCGGCGAGCGCCGCCAAGTCGGGATGGCAGACGCCGAACGGTTACTACAACGTGGAGCGCATGTTGGCGAGCGTTGCGCGAAAGGGTGCCGCCGTGCTCGTGTGCGGTATGTGCATGGATGCGCGCGGCTTGACCCAGGATGACTTGCTGGAAGGCGCGCTCCGAAGCACCATGGACGCGCTCACGCAAGCCACGGTAGACGCGGACAAGATTCTCGTCTTCTAGCGTCGCACCGTTTCGCGGCGTCGACACCCGACCGGGCACTTTTTCAAACGGTTGGTGCCGTGTCGGCACTCAGGCACTGGACTCGTCGTCGAGTAGTTGGAACGTTTCGCCACGTCGATGCCCTACGCCGCGAATGGTTACCCAGTGGGGACCGAGTCATGTCGCCGTAAACTCGGTTGATGGCGACAGGAGACATCCCCCACGGGAGCGGCGGGCCAACGAACTTGAGGGTCCCGCCCAAACTTCATGCCGGCGACTGCGTCGCGCTGGTGTCGCCGTCGTGGGCTGGAGCCGGAGCGTTTCCGCTCGTTCATGAGTTGGGCGTACGCGTCGTGACTGACGCATTGCATCTCGTACCGGTCGAATATCCAACCACTCGCCAGCTTGGCGCCAGTGCCAAAGAGCGCGCCCGCGACGTGAACGTCGCTTTTGCGGATCCATCGATCAAAGCGGTACTCGCCGTGATTGGAGGTTCGGACCAATTGACCGTGCTGCCTCATCTCGACGCCGCGTTGATTGCCGCGAACCCTAAACCCTTCTTCGGCTACTCAGACAACACGAATCTGCTCAACTTCCTCTGGAATCTGGGCGTTGTCAGTTACCACGGTGGTTCCACCCTTGTCCATCTCGCGCGCCCCGGCGGTGTTCACCCGGTGTTTCTGCAGTCGCTTCGTCGCGCACTCTTCACTAACGAGACTGCCCCGATTAAGCCCGTGTCGCATTTCACCGACTTGCAGCCACGATGGGAGGATCCGAGCACCTTGGTTGATGAATTGGCGACGACACCTGAGCGCGGATGGCACTGGCACAACGCGCGTCGTATCGTGACCGGTCGTACGTGGGGAGGGAACCTCGAAATCCTGCATTGGAACTTGGCCGCGAACAGGTGGATACAGCCCAACGAGGCCTATAGGGGTTGCGTCTTGTTGCTTGAGACCTCTGAGGAGATGCCTTCGGCGGATGACGTCTATTACATGTTGCGAAATTTTGGTGAACGCGGACTGCTCGGTGAATTTCCTGCGATCGTTGTTGCTAAAGCCAAGGCGTGGCACACTCACGCACCACTCGATGAAGTCGCTCGCGAGACGTATCGAGTGCAGCAGGAGGCTTCGATACTGCGCGCACTGAGCGAGTACAACCCTGATGCGATGGTCGTGTTCGGACCTGACTTCGGTCATACCGATCCCCAGTACATCATTCCTTATGGCGGTTGGATGACCGTCGATGGACCGGCGAGGACTATCAGCGTCACCTACTGAGATGACGAGTGACGTTCTCGATGAGTAGTTCTGATCCGCTCCAAGAGCGCCATGACCAGACTGATCACCTCATGTGTTTGGATAACCCGGCCGACCTCGTCACCTCAGCGCGTCGCCGTCGTTGATGTCGTCAGCTACTGCATGACCACACGCTTCTCGGCGTTATCCGTCCTTGTTCGACTGAGAGTCACTGGTGAGTTGGGTTCGTCCTGGTCAAGGTCTGGCACAGTGTGAGGGAAATCTACCCTTGACACGCGTACTATCACGATATATCGTGATAGTACGCGTAAAACGTACGCTCAAGTTGATGGAGAAATGAATGTTCAACGAAAACAGTATGAATGCAAGAAATTCTGGCCCCAATGGACCTAAGGGGCTTCGTCGTCGAGGTGGTCCTGGTCATGGACACGGCCACGGCGGGCCGGGAAGTCGCTTCAGGGGTGGACCCGGGCGCCGTGGGGAAGGTCGCCGCCAACGTGGTGACGTTCGAGCGGCGGTGCTGGTCCTGCTCGAAGAGCAGGCCCGCAACGGCTACCAACTCATCCAAGAACTCACCGAGCGGTCCAACGAAGCGTGGCGTCCGAGCCCCGGTTCGATCTACCCAGTCCTCCAGCAGTTGGAGGACGAAGGATTGGTCAAAGTGAGTGCGAGCGGAACAGGACGAACCTATGAACTCACCGAGACGGGCCGCGCGCTCGTCACCGAACAGCGTGATCAGTTGGGTAAGCCCTGGGAGAGTTCGGACCTCGACGCCAGCGGTGCGGCGCGAGAGCTCATGGGCACGGCTCGCGACGTCCTGCTCGCCGCGCGCCAAGTACTCGTTGCGGGCTCCTCGCTGCAGGTCACACGCGCAACGGCCATCCTCGTCGAAACACGTCGAAGCCTCTATGGGATCCTCGCCGAAGGTGAAGAGGAATAGGTGGTCGCGACGCGATGACGGTGCGTGTCTCTCTGGTGCACTCGTCGCGTTCAGCGCACTCGGCTGCGCGGCGGTGTTCTGGAACGTGACGACGCTGCGCTGCGACGCGAGTAACCCAGTTCCTCGTGGTCAAGGGTCGGCCCTAGCGTTGCCCCTTGACCATTTGCCGACCTGGTAGCGGCGCGATAGGTGACGATGGCTAGCGTGAGCATCAATGAATGACGCGCGACCTTTACGACAGTGGATGCAGCTCTCGTTGGGAGTCGCGATCGTGTCACTGCTCCTCGTGACCACGAGTGCAGCTTCCACCACGTGGTCGTGGCACGCGTCGGGAACACTGGGCGCTCACCAGAATTGCTCGAAGGTGGGTGTGCGCCTCTCCAAATTGGTCTGCGGTTTTCATGTGACGGACGCGCCCAGCTCGAGCGTTCGAGAAACCGTGCGGGTGCGTTTCACTAACACGACATCCCACACGACGTGTTTTGGGCTGAGCATCAGCACTTCCTATATAGCGGGTTTGCGAAGCGTCTGCGTGAAGGCGAAGTCGTCAGGGGGCATTGCGATGAGCGGTCCGGGGCGACACTACCGAGGCACCCAGTTGAGTGTCTTTGTCACCAGCGGTTCGACCACAAAGCCAATCGCGCCGATGCGTGATCGCGCAACGTACCCTTTCACTGTCCTGTTCAGTCAGATGTCTTCGTAGATGGCGTCATCGCTGAACTGATCAGTGGGCGCCGGCCGAGAATCGCGGGACTGGTCAGGATGACACCAGGGCCGGAGGCTCGTGCTTTGAAAACCGTAAGTGAAGCGTCACCGCGCCGCTGACGAGCGCCGCGTAGAAGCACCACAGCGAGGTGAAACCACTCGCGCACAGCAACGCCAAGATGATGACCGCGACGAGGTTCACCATACCGAACCACACCATTGGTCGATAACCAGACACCAACAATGGGCCGCAGGTCGCCACAACGTACAGACCAATGACCGCGATGCCGTTGCGAAGTTCAATGGTGTAGGCGAGATGGAACGTACCCAGCTGCACACGGGGATCTCCCACGAGCATCGCTTCTAGCAATATGACCGACACGATGACGCCAAGGATGACGAACGGGACTATTCGCCAACGTTGTGGTGACCTCGGCATGAAGAAGAAGATCAAGAGTGGTACGAGCGTGGGTAAGACGACCAAAGCGAAGAGCAGATAGATCCACATCGCCGCGAGACCAATACCTCGAGCGACGTGACCCTGCAACCACCACCACACGAACGCCTCATCGATCTGATGGAGCCCCAGAACTAGCGGCAGCACAGCGATTGGGACGTATTCGAAACGCTGTCGCAGATGAAGACATGCGTCAATGCCGATCGCCACGACCACCGCACCGCCAATCAGATCACCTTGGGGTGAGAAGCACATGGTCGTCGTACCTCCTCGCTCCTTGACGACGAAGTGCTCTAGGTTCTGGCGGTTTGCGGTCGTTTCGGTCTCTCGTTCCACCATAGGCCCACACGAGGAGCGGGTCGCACGACCAGCGACGCAGCGGGTGGTGCACACCTGGGCAAACCGGGCGCATCTCAGCTCGCCGATTGCATGTTACATTTCCATGTTCCGTTTTTAGTGATGAAGGTGATACCCCAACAAGAGAGAGGTAGTCGTGAGCGACGCCGTTCAAAATAGTGAGACAGACGCTACCCAGCACAGTCTTCGAGCTGGAGTCCTCGGACTCTTCGATTCGGTGATTATGGGCGTCGCCGGGGTCGCTCCCGGATATTCGATAGCTGCCTCAACGGCCGTCCTGGTGGGCGCCGTGGCTCTCGGCGGGGCCGCCGCGCTGCTCTACTGCGGCATTGCGATGTTTGGCATCGTATTCGCCTTCAGTTACCTCGGTCGGGTTGAGGCCAACGCGGGGGCAAGCTACTCATGGGTACGACGCGCACTCCATCCGGCACTGGGCTACCTCTCGGGGTGGGCACTCATCGTTTCGGCTCTGATCTTCATGGTTGCGGCGACCGTTCCCGCGGGTGCCAACATCTTGGGGCTCTTCTCCACTTCAGCCGCCAACAACACCGCGGACGTGACGATGGTGGGAGCACTCTTCTTCTTGTTGATGGTGGCGGCAGTGGCGCTGGGCGTGACAATTACTGTCACGGTGCAGATTGTGATGTCAGTGATCGAGCTCGCGTTGTTGGTCCTCTTCGCCGTACTCGCACTCGTGAACTCACACCATGTCCGAGCTTTTTCGTGGCACTGGTTTTCACCCTCGATCTTTCATGGGAGCTCCGGCTTCGTCGCTGGCGCCCTTGTCGCCGCTTTCTATTACTGGGGTTGGGACGTCACCGCGAATCTCAATGAGGAGACTAAGTCCGCGAAGAAGACACCGGGCTTGGGCGCAATCATTGGGATCATCGTGGTGTTCGCTCTCTTCGAAGTCTTCACGATTGCAACGAATCTCGTACTCACCTCAGGTCAGATATCGGGAAATGCCGCGAACGTCCTGAGTGTCCTAGGTCAGCAGGTGTGGCGAGGAACCGGTGGAAAATTCATTGTCCTCGCCGTCGTTCTCTCAACGGTCGCCACGTTGGAGACGACACTTATTCAAGTGACGCGCACCCTGTTCGCGATGGGTCGTGACCACACGCTGCCTAAGCGACTCGGCACCGTGCACCCTCGTTACAAGACTCCTCTCGTCGCCACCGCGGTTGTGACTGTTTTGTCGTTGGGTCTCTTTGTGGGCTCGCAGTTCATCGGCTCCATCAGCAAGATCCTCACCGACGCCATCAACGCCATTGGCCTTCAGATCTGTATCTATTACAGTCTCGCTGGCTTCGCCGTCATCGTGCTCTACCGTCGCCAAATCATGAAGTCGGTCTCGAACTTCATCTTCATGGGTTTGTGGCCACTCATTGGTGCCGTATTCATGGCGTACCTCTTCGTGAAGTCGATTCCGGGCTTGAACGCGCCCACCCTCTGGGTGGGCCTCGGCGCGATGGCGCTCGGATTCGTACCGATGACGTATTACTGGGTCAAAGGAAATCCATATTTCAATATGCCGAGCAAGCTGGATCGGCACGCTCAAATCGAAGAGATATACGAACTAGAGGAAAACCTCTAAAGTCGCGCCAATGGACGATGAGCTATTCGCGCCAGGGCATCACGACTCGCGCCAGGGCTCGCGACTTATCGCGTTGAGGTGCGGATTCATATCAAAGTGACGAGCGCCCAGGCAGTGGCGAGGACGTCGCACATTTGAACGTGACGAGTGGTGTGACTGGCACCGTTTAGACGCGAGTTGGGTTCACAGTCAACGACTACGGACGCGCTTGATGGCTCATATGAAATTGAAGTGACCATAGAGATACCTTGAACAATTGGCACAGTTCGTTCGAAAACCATTGCTCATTGCCGACCGCGAGTCGCTTGTCACGATGGGCGCGAAGGCTAAATCAGGAAGTCTTACGTCTGTGGTGGCCACGATCAACATACGACAAGAGCCAGCGCAACGTACCGGCTCGACGCAGAACCGTTGCCGCGAAGCTCATTTTCGCGCATATGAGAATTTCATGAAGGGAATTGACTCGAGCCGGACATTTAGATGGTGATGGAGAAGCGAGAGGGACCCATGCCAGATCGAGACGAGGAGTTCGCACGGCTCGTAGTCACGCATCGTCGCGCCCTCTTGCGCTACGGCATTCGACGCCTCGATGGTCCCGCGACTGCTGAGGACTTCGTCGCCGAGACCTTCGTTGTCGCATGGCGGCGATTCGATGAACTCCCTCGCCGAGAGGAAGAGCTCTTCTGGCTCTACGGGATTGGCGGACGGGTGATTGCAAATCTCCAGCGTGGACGCCAGCGCTCGATGCGACTAGAGACGCGCCTCGCCTTCGAGCGCGATAGTGGCGCCGAACCGCGCTACAGCGAAGATGACATCGAGATATTGATGACGGCACTCGGGTACCTCACCCCTGACGAGCGCGAATTAATCCAGCTCGTCTACTGGGAGAAGTTGTCCTATCGCGAAATTGGAACGGCCCTTGGGTGCAGCGAGAAAGCCGTGGGTGTCCGATTGTCCAGAGCGCGTGCGCGGCTGCGCGACCTGGTGAGCCAGCATCATTCTGGGGCGAAGGTGACGCCACTTTTTCGCGAGGAGACGAACTGATGAACGACGAACAACTGAATGCGATTATGCAAGGAATTGATCCGGCTCGTGATCTGAGCGATGAGACGCTCGACGAGCTGCTGCCCCTTGATCTTCTCCTGGAAAGGCTTGCAGCGGCAGCTGCCGAAGACACGCCCGATCATCGAGTACCGCGTGCTCGCGCGTGGCGGCGACTGCCCACGATGGTCACTGCGGGCATTGCCGCCGTGACGCTTGCGGTGGTCGCTGCAGCATCCCTCTTCAGTTCCGGGCCGGTTGTCGTACACGGAACTGCGCTTACACCGACGTCACGCGGACTCCAGGCCCTCGAGTATGGTCCACTCGCAACCGGGCCCGGTCTGGTCCTACCCTCGACGGTCGTGGTGGCGAACAGGAGCGTGCGCCACGGTCGATTCGTCGACACGGTCGAACTGGATGGGGGAGCATTCAGCATCTCCCCGGCGCCCGCGTCAATGAGGACACCGTCCAACGCGTCCGCAGTGGCGAACGAAGTGTGGGCAACCTCTCAGTTACAGGGCTATTCGAAGAGATGGCCCGCGGCGAGATCGTCGTCGTTTGGCTACGGCATCGTGACAATTACGAGGAATGAATCCGGCGTACAGGTCATCACCAAACAAGCGGCGTGGGTCGGTTTGGCACGAGAAACTGCCGTGTATCATTGCCCGCTCGAGTCGGGTAGTCCCTCGACGAAGCAGCTTTTGAAACGTGCACCGTCGAGTGGGCTCGCCGCGGTTGTCGTGGGGCAACCTGCTGGTGCGCTGGCGCTGGTCTATATCGCCAGGAGTGTACGCTGCGGCCGGCTATATCCCGCTTCGTTGACTAACGCCGTCGAGCAATTCTCGCTGGCGTGGAGCATGGTGGGAACCGTGGGTACATCAGAGGTCGCGCTCGCGGTGACACCTCCGCCATGTGGTCGCATCGTTGGTCACGCAGTGAGTGTGACGACCCACGCTGGTTCATTGTCACTGGTCACTATCACCGAGTATGGAACAGAACCCGATGCGACGCTCGCGTACCAGGCATGTCCCGTTGCCACGCCGATTCGCCAAGTTGTCGACCTCGGTGGTCGAACGAACTCCGACACCAGGTTCGTCCATCCAAAGACGGGTCCGATGACGATTG
>JABBNY010000004.1:34017-36424 GCA_019352095.1 Acidobacteriota bacterium | reverse complement strand
CCGACGGTGACACTCACCGACGTCGCGGACTGGTAGGAACTCGTGCCGCCGGTCGTTGTGTAGTACTGCGAGGCGTAGTTCCCGGTCTGGTTGCAGTCATTGAACTGCACCTTGTACGAACCCGCCGCGAGACCACTGATCGTGTACGTGCCGGTCGAGCCGGTCGTGGCCGCGCCACCCAGTCCTCCACCAGTCGACTGCGCGGAGATGCAGATCCCCGCGAGGCCCGTTGAGCCGTTCGTGACCGTGCCCGAGATCGACCCGCCCGCGCTCATCTGTGCATTGATGGACGACGTGGTCGCACCGACGGTGACACTCACCGACGTCGCGGACTGGTAGGAACTCGTGCCGCCGGTCGCACCGTCGTAGTACTGCGAGGCGTAGTTCCCAGTCTGGTTGCAGTCATTGAACCACACCGTGTAACCACCGGCTGCGAGACCACTGATGGTGTAGGTGCCATCAACCGCGCTCGTGGTTGCACCACCAAAGTTTCCTCCGGTCGTTTGGGCTGAAATGCAGATGTCCGAGAGCGGAGATCCCGCCACGAGAACGCTCACAACACCCGAAATCGAGCCAGTTCCCGCTGTGTGTGGGGCCGCGAGCGCAGTCGTTACCGGCGCGCGTCCGCCGTTCGTTGAAGCCATCGCCGAAGAGGGCAGTGCGACGAACATCATGAATACTGCGATCAATGTTGCACCCACACGACGGATGTTCTGCTTGGTCATCATGTGTCTTCGCCTTCTTCTACAAGTAACGACCTGATGCCCCTGTGGCCATCGAGTTCCAGAACTCTTGAGGAGGACCGTAACGTGTTTCCTTCAGTTCTTCCACAAACATCAAAGAAACATCTCCCATCGGACATCACAGATCGGCTGGCACCACACTCAATGAGATCTCGTGGCTCTGGCTCACTCTCTCTGTGGTAGCAATCAGTTGCCGTGACGGATATCAAGACGAGAGTGGAGTTGTGGAGAGAAGAGGCGGTAAGCGCGCCGCCTGTATTCGAGTCGGGCCTGACCGGCCGCACCCGCGTGACTTACTTCTCGGGCAACAGTCTCGACGTGACGCGAATCTTCGCGTCGGCCGGTCGTCGCTGAGTGTCGCGCGTAAACTGACCGTCGTACTCATCTAGTCACGAGAACCAACGTGGTGCGCCAAAGTCGCGTAGTCATGTTGGTGAAGTCGTGCGAGTAATCGAACTCTGCTCGGACAGTCCTCGTCAAACTCAGCCGGCTACGTACCAACTGGTCTCGAGACGGTTCGAGACGGCGAACACTACCGCTAGCGCCACCCGATGCCGTAGTGCAGACCGGGGCGAAGCGACATGAACCTGGCACGCACAATGCCGGTGGCGTCGGTGACCAAGCTAGCTCCCCCGCCGATGATGTCCTCGACGACAGCCGGGGACCCGGCCTCGAAGGTGGTGACGACCTCGGCGGAGTGGTTCTCACTGATCCGCCACGCCGGTCGAACATCGCGCTCGTTGAACGCAACGGAGACGACGGCTTCTCGGGTTTCGCCATACCGTGACGCCACTGTCATCCAACGAGGGATACTTGCGGGCGGCGGGGAGCGGTGAAGCAATCTGACCCGGTGCCACTCACCAATCGAAAAACTTCGGTCAAAGTTGATCTCCAACTTCGCCAGTGTGTCAGAAATCCACTCGGGTTCCTTCGTGACGACGCCGCCTTCGATCACCTCCATGCCGTAACCCTCACCGGGGTTGACGCGGTCACGGGTATCGATCAACATCGAGTGCGAGGCGACGCCGTCGCTAACGGCTATGAGATCACGAGTTTCATAGATGAGCGTGTTCTCGCCAGTCAGGTCGGCGAAAATCTCCAGGCGATCGATAGACCACTGGCGAGCACTTCGTTCGTTGTCCAGTGATGCTCGAGACTTCGTTCCACCGGTGGCTTCATAGAAAATATTCATGAGGTAACCGGTGGGCTTGCCCGTGCGAATTTCGTACCAGCGAACGAGATCCTCCTTCGGGGCCTCTAGCCCGCGCTCGACCTTGGACAGGTGCGAGTGACTCCAGTTCCGAGGCGCGGCCGGATCCATTCCCAGATCCGCCAGCGTGAGGTGGGGATAACACTCCATTCGCGCGTCGCGCAGAGCGGCCCCCAGCGATTCCAACTTCCGGTCGTCATACGTCTGACTCGACACAGCCCTCTTTTCTCGACCCCGATGACGCTTGATCCACCAAAGAGGGCGTTACCGGATGGTAACCCAATTCTGTGGCAGGGGCCAGAGCGCGGAGTCGAATAATCACTGCCCCGTGTATGAGACGAGAGCCCCCAAAAATCTTGATCGGCGGCGCCGGCGGCTCGCTGCGGCGGCCTTTGCGCAGCGCCAATTCAATACAGGGGTTCTTCCAATCTGTGGGTGTCCACTAGCTCAACAG